>WQYN01000168.1 GCA_009781225.1 Micrococcales bacterium
AGAGTCGATGACGCGGGGGTGCGGATCGGAGGTTGGGGACGGGGCTGTGCGCGGGGTGGGGGAGGGTCTCACCTGGGCGTTTGTGGGTGCGCTAGGACTGCTCGGCGCCCTGGTGACAGGGGCCGGCGTTCGCGCTCCGCGGGGCGTCCGACGCGCGTGTGGGGAAGGCGGCTGGCGGCGCATCCCCACCATCGTGACCGCAGACACCGCATTTCTAGCGCTCCCGCGCCGAGCAACTCGAACTTTGCCCGTTGCCTGCGCCCAACCCGCCCCTTCCCGCGCCCCACCCGCCTTCGCGGGCGCTAGGAGTGGAGCAGGGATCTGAGGAGGGATGCGGTTTCGCTGGGAGTGGTACCGACGGGGACGCCGGCGGCTCGGAGGGCTTCGGCCTTGGCGGCGGCGCTCCCAGCGGAGCCGGAAATGATGGCGCCGGCGTGACCCATGGTCTTTCCTTCGGGAGCGGTGAATCCCGCCACGTAGGCGACGACCGGTTTGGTGATGTGGTCCGCGATGAAGGCGGCGGCCCTCTCCTCCGCGTCGCCGCCGATCTCGCCGATCATCACGACCGCCTCTGTGTCAGGGTCGGCCTCGAAGGCCGCGAGCGCATCGATGTGGGTCGTGCCGACAATGGGGTCCCCGCCAATCCCGATGCAGGTGGAAAAGCCCAGGTCACGGAGTTCGTGCATCATCTGGTAGGTCAGGGTTCCCGACTTGGAGACCAGGCCAATGGGCCCAGGGCCCGTGATGTCCGCCGGGGTGATCCCGACGTTGGACTGCCCGGGCGAGATGATTCCCGGGCAGTTGGGCCCGATGATTCGGGTGGCGCTCTGGCGGGCGTGGGCTACGCAGTCGACGGCGTCGGCGACAGGAATCCCCTCTGTGATGACGACGACCAGCCCAATCCCCGCGTCGATCGCCTCGATCACGGCGTCCTTGGCAAACCGCGGCGGAACGAAAACCGCCGTCACGTCCGCCCCCGTCTCGCCCATCGCCTCGGCGACCGTCCCGAAAACCGGGATTGTCCGCTCACCGCCAGGGCCGCCATCGTGCGACACGCCCGACTTGCCCGGAGTCTTGGCGACCGTCCCGACGCCAGTGCCGCCATCGTGCGCGGGAAAGGGGAAGGCAACGCGCTGGCCGGCCTTGCGGGGATTGACTCCGCCGATGATCGTGGTGCCGGCGGCGAGCATACGGCGGGTGTGCTTCATCCCCTCCGACCCCGTCATGCCTTGGACGATGACGCGACTCGCGCTGGTGAGGAAAATGGCCATGGTCTGTCTCTCCCGTCAGGCGGCAAGCTGGGCGGCGAGGTCGGCGGCGGCCTCCATCGTCGCTGCAAGGTGGATGAGCGGGTGTGCGGCCTCGGTGAGGATCGCGCGGCCAGCCTCGACCGCATTCCCGTCGAGGCGGACCACGAGCGGTTTGGGCGTGGGTCGGGCAATCCCCGGGGGCTGCGGATTGACGGCCTCGTCACTGAGGGTGTCGAGGGCTGCGAGGATGCCGCGGGCCACCTCGTCGCAGGCCGTGATCCCGCCGAAGACATTGATTAGCACCGACTTGACCTGCGGATCTGCGAGGACGACGCCAAGTCCCTCGGCCATGACCTTTGCTGAGGCACCGCCTCCCACGTCGAGGAAGTTTGCGGGCCTCACACCGCCGTAGCGGGCACCGGCATTCGCGACGATGTCGAGCGTGGACATGACGAGGCCCGCGCCGTTCCCGATGATGCCGACGCAGCCATCCACCTTGACGTAGTTCAAGCCCAGCGAGATCGCCCGGGCCTCAAGCGGGTCGGTCGCGTCGATGTCGGCGAAGGCGGCGTGATCCTCGTGCCGGAAGGCCGCGTTCTTGTCGAGGGTGACCTTGCCGTCAAGCGCGACTAGGTCGCCGTCGCTGGTCAGGGCTAGGGGGTTGACCTCGACTAGCGTCGCATCCTCGCCGCGCAGCAGCTCCCATAGGTTGACGAGGATCTGGGCGACGGGGTCAATGAGGTGTGGGGGAAACCGTGCTGCGGCGATGGTCTGGCGTGCTTGGGGGAGGGTGAGGCCCACGAGCGGGTCGATGGGGGTTCTGGCCAGCGCTTCTGGTCGGGTCGCGGCGAGTTCTTCGATGTCGACGCCTCCTTCGGCGCAGGCCATCGCGAGGTAGGAACGGTTGGATCGGTCCAGCAGGACCGAGAGGTAGAACTCTTCCGCGAGGTCCACGGCCTGGGCGACAAGGACGCGGCGGACACGGTGACCCTTGATGTCCATGCCGAGGATCGCCTCGGCGTGGGCCCGGGCCACTGCGGGGTTCTGGGCTAGCTTGACGCCGCCGGCTTTGCCTCGGCCACCGACCTTGACCTGGGCTTTGATGACGGTGGCGTGGGGCGCCATCGTGCGAGCTGCCTCCTCAGCCTCCCCGGGGGTGACGGCGACGCGGGCGGGCGTGGTGGGGATGCCGTAGCGAGGGTAGAGCGAACGGGCCTGGTATTCGTGAAGGTCCATGGCACACCCCAGCCTTTCGATGTGGTGCCGTGGGCCGGTCAAGCGGCCCACGCCATGCCATCGTATCGAGGGGCGGCCCCGAGCGGGAGGCGAATCAGTCCGCCGGCTCCTCCCGGAACCGGGGGGCGACGGGGCGAATCAGTCCGCCGCCTCCCGGAACGCGAGGGGCGGGGGCGAATCGGCGCGCGCCTCCCGGAACCCGCGGGCCGCGGAGCGAATCAGTCCGCCGCCTCCTCCCGGAACCGAGGGGCGACGAACGCCTTGAGGGCCGCAAGAAGCGTCGCGAAGCCTGACGCCCCGACGGCAGCCCAGAAGCCTCCCGACATGATGCCGATGCCAGCTGCCGCGAGCACAGCTCCCAAGGTTTGCGCAAAGGTCGAGACTGAGCGTTCCAGAAGGTCCGTCCAGAAAGCGCGAGTCGTGTACATGGTCAGTCCTTTCACGAGGGCGGATCGTTGCCCCGCACCAACCCTAACCGTCCCGCCCGACCCGAGCCGCCCGCCGCCCCAACCAAAGCCGCCCCCGCCCCAAACCGCCCCCGCATCAACCCCACCCCCAGCGACAGCGCTACCAGGCAGACTGGGGAGTGGTCTCGTTGAATCTGCGGGTATCAAATCCAACGAACCCACTCCCCAGTTCGCGGCAAACAAGCGCAGGACTCCGGGGATTCACCGGGAGAGCTCAGCGATTGCCTGGCGCAGGGTGGTGACGACGTAGTCTGGGCGTTCTATGAGCGACTTCACTGTGAACCGCAGGGGCTTGTAGCCGGACGCGATGAGTTCCGCGTCGCGATTACGGTCTGACTCGAAGGCGTCCTCGCCCCCGTGCCAGATGCGCCCGTCAATCTCTACCACCAGCTCGATCTCCTTGAAGTAGATGTCGACGCACAGCCATCTGTTGTTCTTGAGCACAATCGTCGCGTTTGCTTGCCAGCCGGTAATCCCGTGGCGCTTGAGCAGTCGGTGGGCGAGCAGTTCGCCGTGCGACGCCGCGTTGGACTCGAAGAACTCCGACAGCTTCGCAAGCTGGGGCGATCCTGGCCGACCCTTGTACGAGACCATCGCCTCGGCGAAGCCTTTGGCACCGAGCCGGTGTCTCGTGATGAGCCACGCGGCAAACTGTTCGGCCAGTTCCAACGTGAGGGCCGCCAAGCCGTCAATGACCGCTTGATCCGGGTGCTGGATCCGAAGCCCGTGATCCTCGCATCGCTGCTCGCGGGGAAGAACCAGCCGATGCTGCTGGAGACCTGCGACCGGAGACCGACTCCACGGCACCGCCATGTGGAGGGTTGGCGTCTCCTCCACTGGGAAGGGGTTCGAGTCGGTAAGCCGCCACGCGGTCAGGGCGCTCGGACCCCAAAGGTAGGCATCTGGCCAGGTCAAGCAGGCAGCCGCCGCCCGCTGGAGGAACCCGATCTCTTGCCCAGCCAGGGCCAGGCCCCTCCCCAGGATCGGTAGCCACCTTCCGGTGCTGATGCGGTAGTGAACCTGGCTTTCGCTCAGACCCGAGGCCAGCGCCTGCTGCCGTGTGAACACGCCGTGTTGATGCTCCGCCTGCCGCGGCGCGGAGAAGTCGGCATGGGGTCCGCGAGTACGACGAACTTGTTGAGTCATGTCATCTACTGTCGCTCTTCGAGGGCCCCCAATTCCACCCCGGAGCCCGAATTGTGGATAACTCTCGCCCAATCGACCCCGCCAACGCAGGTCATTCCGCCGCCCAAAGGGGTCCCCGGGGACGCCGCCCCCAATCTCACCCCCGCCGCCCCGCCAGTGCCCCCGCGGGCGCGCCCGGAAACCCACCGACGCGAACTAGGGAGTGGGTTCGTTGGATTTGGTACCCCCAGATTCCACGAAACCACTCCCCAGTCTGCCTGGGAGCGCTGTCGCCGGGGGCGGAGGTGAGGATGGAGACGGTGGAGGTGGGGATGGGGGTGGGGATGGAGGGGGTTGCGGCAGCGGAGAGGTGGAGACAGCGGAGGGCAGAGGGGTCAAGGGGAAGAGGAGGGTGAAGACAGCGGGGGACGGAGGGATGGAGGGG
>WQYN01000169.1 GCA_009781225.1 Micrococcales bacterium
ACTCGCCCGCTGAAGAAGTCGACCTGGTGTCGGGTGGTCTGATCGACCAGGACCAAGCCGAGGTTCTGCGCGTCCCAACCCCACCGGGCCCGGACTTGGCTTACCCACTGGCGCATCCCTGCTTCGTGAGCGAGCGGCTTCGCGTGGCGGCGTCGCCGAGCACACCGCCAGATGAGCGCGATGACGGTGACGACCACGCCGACGATGACCGCCCACTCGACCACCGTCACCCACCACGGCACCGGAATCTGCAACCGGGGCGCCTCGGCGGTATGGATCACGGAATCCACCGAACCCATCCCGAGGCGAGCCCGATCGCTCGCCATACCCGGGCGAAATTGTGCTCGTCCAAGCTGGTGAGCAGATCGGCCAGCGACCGATCGGACGGGATCCCAGCGAGGCTGCAGGCGAGGTGCAAGATCCGCACTTCTCCCGACGACGCGCCGGCGTCAGTGTCCACTTTGTCCCAGTCCACCCACGCCATCAGTTGGCCCTCACGGTTCACCCAGGCTTGGACCGCTCGGCGGAACTCCCAGCGCCGTAGCCAACTGCCCTGCTCGACGATCAGGCCGACGGCCGCCCGGTAATCGCACCGACCGTCGTAGGCCACGAGGGCGACGGCGAGCTCGTCCTCGCTCAGCCCGTTCACGTCCAGGTCAATGTCCTCGATGCTCATGCCGCTTCCGCCTTCGCAGCCGAGGTGCGAACGGCGCCGTTCAACGGGGCCACGCTCGATGCCTTGAAGCCGATCCCATGGCGGCCGTCGATCTCCCACTCGCTCGCTACGAGGTCGTCAGAGATTCGAACGGCTTCGCCCGGCTGGATGCCCTTCGGCTCGCCCAGGACCTTCACCGACCACACCTGCGGTCGAACCTCCCCGGGGAGGACCACCATCAGATGGACCCGCCAGATCTGCTGACCGGTCGCACGGTCGATTCGCACCTCGCCGGTGTTGTAGTCCACGTCCGGCTCGCAGCCACTGAAGATCGCCGTCAGACCCTCGGTCCTAATCGGAGCGTGCACGTTCCCTGCGGGCATGACTGCCCTCCCTTCACTCGATGCGGTGGACCACCCGCCGTCATCTGGTACACACGTCTATACCAGTTAGCTCCGGCGTGTCAAGCACCAGACGGGCGAGCGCCGGCTCTAGCGAGCGGGAAGCTCGTAGGACAGCACGTAACGATCCGACGCCATGACGGTGTCGCACACCTCGACTGCCCGTCCCTTGGTGTCGAAAGCGGTCCTGACAACGGTCATGACCGGCACCCCCGCAACCAGGCGCAGGGCCCTGGCCTCTTCCGGACTTGGCATGCGGGCGGCGACTTCTTCTGCGAAGCGCGCCAGGCGGTGACCGTTTTCCTCGAGGCGGGCATAGATGCCGCCCGGGCCCGTGTTCGCCTTCGTCATCTGCGTGCCCTTAGCCAGGTCCCACGGGATGTAGGACGTGGCGAGCTCCATCGGCTGCCCATCAGCCAGGTAACGCCGACTCCGAACCAGGACCTTCCGGTTCGTCCCGAGCTCGAGCCGGTCCGCCACGTCATCCGGGGCGTCGTGTGGGGCGACCTCGAGCACCTCGACCTCCGGGGCCCGACCCTCGGCGGCCATCTCTGCCAGATACGCGGCCTGACCTTCTTCCCGGTGGCGACGGGCAAACCGGTCGTGAGCAACCCGGCGAACTACAGGGCGACGGCGGACGAAAGCGCCGCGGCCGTGCTCGATCTCGATCAGGCCCTCGACTCTCAGCTGGGCGATCGCCTGGCGTACTGTGCCGCGAGCGGTCCCCGACTGCTCCATCAACGACCGCTCGCTGGGCAGTTGCTCGCCCGGACCAATCTCGCCAGACTCGATCGCAGCCCGCAGAGCGTCCGCTAGCTGCCGGTATGCGGGACGATCGCCCGTCGGGTCGATGGCTGGCAGCAGCGGGACCACACTCCTAGACTGGTCTGTACCAGTGACTGTACCAGTGGGGAGCGCCGTGCCCGATACGCCACGCCATTCCGTCAGCGTCGCCGGCGCCGTGATCAATGACGACGGCCTGGTCCTCGCCATCCGCCGTGCCGATAACGGTCACTGGGAACCTCCCGGCGGCGTGCTCGAGCTTGGCGAGACCATCGAGGCCGGCCTGGTCCGAGAGATTCAGGAAGAGACCGGGCTCACAGTCAAGCCCGAGCGCTTGACCGGTGTGTACAAGAACATGCAACGCGGCATCGTGGCCTTGGTATTCAGGTGTACTGCCACCGACGGATCAGCCAAACGTACCGACGAAGCCCGCGAAATCGCCTGGCTCAGCCCCACTGAGATCACTGAACGAATGGAGCCTGCCTACGCCATTCGCTTGCTCGACGCCCTAGACGATCTCGGCCCCGCCGTCCGGGCTCACGATGGACATCAGCTCTGCTAGTCGCCGCCCCGCCCTACAGCTCGAACATTTCGAGCCCAATCCCTTGGCAGCGTGTTAACAGCTTCGCCCGAGAACCTCGACGCTAAGCTCAGGTCATGCCACTCTATGAATATCGGGACGGTGGCCTCGTTGCAGTTCCACGACTGAATCCCGGCCCAGATCTGTATGAGAGTGAAATCGAACAGCTTGCCTGGGACGACCTCGAAGCCTTCACGGGTGAGACCCTTTTTCCAGTTGCACGGCAAGCGAGAATATTTGGGGGCGGCATCCCCGACATACTTGCCCTAGACGAAGCCGGCCGAGTCGTTGTCATTGAGATAAAGCGGGACATAGATAGAGCACAGCTAGCTCAATGTTTGGAGTATGCGGGCTGGGCCAGGTTGACCAGTCTCGATGAGATTGCGAGCCTGTACAAGCGAACTGATCAGGGTCTTGAACACCAGGGTGTCGAAGCCTTCTTCAGGGACTGGCAAGATTTCACCGAAACGACAACACCTATAACTATCAACCCTCAGCCCAGGCTATTCCTTATCGCCCGAGAATTTGAGGGACGAACCAGGTCAGCTCTCGACTTTCTCAAAGAGAATTCCCTACCAGTAATCGTTATTCCGGTGACCATTTATCAGGATCGTAGTGGTCGTCGGATTATTGACATCGAGTCCGAGACCGAGACACTTCTCCACGCCACGTCCACCCCAACTCCGAATCCACAGCCTGTGACGGTCAATGGTCGCAGGGTCACCGTCTCTGACCTCATAGAGGCTGGACTCCTGGAACCTGACGAGGACGTCGAATGGGTTAGGCCTCGCCTTGGCGAGCATTACACTGCACGGATTCAAGCTGACGGCTCTTTCCTCTTACCTGATCAATCTGTGTATCAGTCACCGTCAGTTGCTGCGATTCGTGCCGCCAACCTGGTGTCGGCCGATGGATGGTTCGCGTGGCGAGTCATTCGTCTAGGGGGTACCCGGTTGGATGAGCTCCGCCGACAATATGTTGCTCAGAGCCTCAAAAAGGCTGACACTGAGATGAGCCCTGACCAGGTTGCGAGCTGACATTCGGGACAGCAAAGGAGCCGAACTATGCCTGAACTGACAGACGAGGAGCGCAACAAGCTCCGTGAGGTCATCCAGTTGCTCGAGCCGAATCGGTACCGCGCCTACGAGCTCCGTCAAGAAGGGGCGACAGGGGCAGAGCTCAGGGTGGAATTCCCGGGTCGGGGGCGGCCGATCTCTTGGGCGAATGGCGTGAGTCTGCTTCTAGGAAACCCCGGATTCGAAATCGGAAATCAGATTCGTGCCGATCGAAGCCTCCGATTCCTAAGCGACCGTCTACTCAACGCCGGAGGCCTCGATGGGAGACTCCTCTCTTACGTCCAGGAGATGAGAGATCAGGCAGATGAGGCGTTGACAGCTAGGGCGTATAACAACCCTGGCACGCGGGCATGGGAAACTATGCGTGCGCGCCAAGAAGAAGACGACGAGGAAGAGACTGATCTTGAAGAGGAGTCAATTGAAGACGTAGGTGTAACCCAAACCTACCAAATCTACGCGTGGACGTATTCTGGCATTCCAAGCGTTGCAAGCAGCACCGTTGTCAAGATCGGATTGGCCGCTGCCGTTCCAAGATCCAACGCTTGGCGACGCATGGAAAACTCCTGCCGGACAACGGGATCCCCAGGTGCTCCCACGATGCTTCGCGTCTGGCAAGGAGCTGGAGGACCCGATTCAGCACGGCAGTCAGAGTCAGAGTTGCACAGAAGTGCGGGCCAGCGAATCCTCGGCGGCGGGAGTGAATGGTTCAGGACAGATCTTCAGGCGCTGGACACACGCGCCCAGGCACTCGGGCTCGAGCGACACTTCGCAGTAAACCCAGCCTGACTCTTGAGTTACACGACGCGCCACTGCGTAGACCCTCGTACCCGTGTCGCCCTTGTCACCCTCCAACAAAGCGCACGAGCAGAGACGACCCGGGAAGGCGATATTGAGTATCGCCTGCTGAAGACACATCCGCTGCCAACGATGCCAGATGCCAGATGCCAGATGCCAGATGCCAGAT
>WQYN01000170.1 GCA_009781225.1 Micrococcales bacterium
AACGCGCGGCCGTCACGCGATGTCTCCCGGGTCGGTGGTCAAGTCTTCTGCCAGCGCTAGCGCTTGGAAGCTGGCGAGCTGGCGCGTCCCGGCGAGCGCGAGGTCGAGCATGAGGTCCAGTTCGGAGCGCGCGAATGGGGCGTTCTCGGCGGTCCCTTGGACCTCGATGAAGTCGCCCGACCCCGTGACGACCACGTTCATGTCCGTCTCGGCCCGCACATCCTCGACGTAGGCGAGGTCCAGCATGGGCGCCCCGTCCACGATCCCGACCGAGACAGCGGAGACAGAGTCCGTGAGCACATCGGCCGATGACTTGATCACGCCCTTCTCCCTCGCCCACACGATCGCGTCGCTGAGGGCTACGTAAGCGCCGGTAATCGCCGCGGTCCGAGTTCCGCCATCGGCCTGCAACACGTCGCAATCCAGGACAATCGTGTTCTCCCCCAGGGCCCTGAGGTTGACGATCCCGCGCAGGCTGCGGCCGATCAGCCGGGAAATCTCGTGGGTGCGCCCTCCCATGCGTCCGCGCACGGCCTCGCGATCCATGCGCTCGATCGTCGCGCGCGGAAGCATCGAATACTCGGCCGTCACCCAGCCCTGACCCGAGCCGCGCCGCCACCGCGGCACCCCCTCCGAGAACGACGCGGCGCACAGAACTCGCGTCTGACCAGCTGTGATGAGGACGCTCCCCTCGGCGGCGTCAAGCCAGCCTCGCGTGAGCGTCACCTCCCGCAGGTCGGCCGGACCGCGGCCGTCCACTCGCAGGGCAGGGGCGTGGGCCGAGGGTTCGTGCATAGCCCAGACCCTACCGCCTCCCGCTCCCTCCCACTCGCGGAGAGGTCGACCCACGAACCACCAAAAGTCACAAACCCATGAGCAGAAGTCACAAGTCCGGGTTTTGGCTCCCGCGGCAAATCCGGGCAATCCTGTGACCAGGGCAAATGCTTTGCGCCGTGGAGGGTGGCTGCGTCGAAACCTGGGTTTGTGACTTTTGCTGAATTGTGGGGGGCGGGGGCCGCCTCCTAGGGGTGGTGGACGGCGGTGACCTCGGGGCCCAGGAAGCGGCGGGCTAGGTGGCTGAAGTCTTCGAGGGATCCGGTGGCGAGGAAGCGGTGGGCGGGAGGGTTGGTCGCAGACCGGCGCAGACCGCGGGCGACAAGGGCGCGGAACACGTCTTGGGCTGTCTCTTCGGCGGAGGAGACAAGTGCGACTCCCGGGCCCATGACGTAGGAGATGACGCCGGTGAGCAGGGGGTAGTGGGTGCAACCGAGCACCAAAGTGTCGACGTCTGCCGCCAAAAGAGGAGCCAGGTAGTCGGCGGCTGCGGCGAGCACCTCGGGACCATCTGTCTGGCCAGCCTCGGCGAATTCCACGAACCTCGGGCAGGCGCGCTGAGTCAGCTCAACGTGGGGAGCTGCGGAAAACGCGTCGCGATAGGCCCCGGAGTCAATGGTCGCGCTCGTCCCGATGACGCCAACGCGGCCGTTGCGCGTCGTCGCACTCGCGCGGCGAACCGCGGGGTGGATGACCTCGACTACAGGAACGTTGTAGCGTTCTCGGGCGTCGTGGAGTACAGCCGCCGAGGCGGAGTTGCATGCGATGACCAGGAGTTTTACTTCCTGCTCCACGAGGGAATCTAGGGCAGCAAGCGCCAGTTCCCGCACCTTGGCGATCGGGCGCGGACCGTAGGGTGTGCGCGCGGTGTCGCCGAGGTAGCAGATCGGCTCGCCCGGCAGCTGGTCGAGGATGGCGCGCGCCACCGTCAGTCCTCCCAGCCCTGAGTCAAAGATCCCTATCGGCGCGTCGCTCACACCCGCACCCTAGCGGCTCTCGACCGGATCTGGTGGGGACATGAGGGCGTCTATGAGGGTGGACTGGAGGAGGGTGAGGACCCGGTAGGTCTCGAGGTTGAAGGAGTGGTCGTCGTTGACCTCGGCTCCGGGGCCCGCGGCGAGGTAGTCCACGGCCTCGTCAATGCCGCATTTCGCGGCGGTGATGAGTCGTGCGTCGGCCAGGGCTCGGGCGATCTCGTCGGCTTCCTCCAGTGAGAGAACCACCCGTCGGGAGGCAAACGCGGAGGAGAGCGTCATGAGTCGCTCATGCTTCTCCTTCCGAAGCCCGTCGAGCGTCATCTCCGCGAATTCCCGGGCCACCAGGGGATCGTCGCGACTCGCGGAGGGAAAGACACGCTCGAGAAGGTCAGTGCCGTCATCGTCCGCAACGACTTCACCGAGGACGATGGCGCGCAGATGCTGGAAGTAGGCGGCGAGCACCTGGATTTCGGGCTGGGTGAGGCGGGCGAGGATCTTGTTGCCGTCGCGGCGAAAGAGGTGCACTAGGAGTCCTCGCGTGACATCGTCGCCCACAGGCCGTAGGAATGCATCGCCTCGACATGGCGTTCTGCCTGCTCACGGGGGCCGGAGGCGACCACGGCCTTGCCCTCGTTGTGGACTTGGAGCATGAGGGTCTCGGCCTTGTCGCGGGCGAAACCGAAGTGGGTCTGGAAAACGTAGGTCACGTAGTGCATGAGATTGATGGGATCATCCCAGACGATGACGATCCACGGGCCAGCGAGGGAGGCGTGGGCCAGGTCCTCGCGGTCCCGAAGGGGTGTGGTCGCCAGCGGCATGATCGACAGTCTAGGGGCTGGTGAACAATCCCCGACGGCTGCGGTCGAGGTCAGGCGGCGCCTCGCGGCGTTGTCGGCCGCGCCCCGTTAGCGCTGCTAGCGGGGCGAACCTCCGCCTTGCGATCCACCACCTGCCCCCGATCCTCGCTCTCGCCGCGGATTGTTCACCAGCCCCCTAAGCGCGCGCCCTCGGTGTGCCCCGGGTGCGCGCCGGTAGGGTCAGGTGGCATGGATGTCAGTCTCCTGACCGACAAGTATGAGATCACGATGCTCGACGCGGCGCTGCGGAATGGGCGTGCGGCGCGGCGCTGCGCCTTCGAGGTCTTTGCCCGCAGGCTTCCGGCGGGACGGCGATTTGGCGTGGTAGCGGGGACGGGACGCCTGTTGGAGCTGCTCCGGGACTTCCGATTCGAGGCGGCGGAGTTGGAGTTCTTGCGGTCGTCGGGGGCGGCTGGGGAGCAGACGCTCGACTACCTCTCCGGGTACCGATTCGCCGGGACAATCTGGGGTTACGCCGAGGGCGAAACCTTCTTTCCGGGCTCGCCGGTGCTCACGGTTGAGGGGACGTTCGCGGAGGCGGTGGTGCTGGAGACGCTCGTCCTGTCGGTGCTCAACCACGACTCCGCGGTGGCCGCCGCCGCATCGCGGATGACAGCGGCGGCGCAGGGGCGGCCCTGCTTTGACATGGGGGCGCGACGCACCCATGAGCGGTCAGCGCTGGCGGCGGCCCGGGCTGCCGTGGTCGCGGGCTTTTCTGGCACCTCGGCCCTGGAGGCGGGGCGCCTGTGGGGGATTCCGACGATCGGCACGGCCGCCCACGCCTTTACCCTGCTCCACGACACCGAACGCGAGGCTTTCGAGGCTCAGGTCGCCTCCCAAGGAGCGGCGACAACGCTGCTGGTCGACACCTTTGACGTCGCTTCAGCTGTGAGGACAGCGGTGGAGGTTGCGGGCCCGGAACTCGCGTCGGTGCGCCTGGACTCGGGCGACCTCCCGGCGTTGGCCCGTGAGGTCCGAGCCCAGCTCGATGCGCTCGGCGCGGGCGACACCGGAATCACCGTGACCTCGGACCTCGACGAGTACTCGATCGCCGCCCTCGCGGCAGCGCCCGTCACGGCCTATGGCGTGGGCACCCGACTCGTCACCGGCTCCGGAGCCCCGACCGCGGAGATGGTCTACAAGATGGTCGCCCGGGAGGACGCGCAGGGGCAGGTTCGCGGCGTCGCCAAGTCCGCCGGCGGAAAGTCAACGATCAGTGGCGCCAAATGGGCTGGTCGGAGGCTTGATCGCGCGGGTCAGGCGACCGAGGAGGTCGTGGTCTGCGGAGTCGGCGAGCGGCCCAACCGCGCCGCGCTTCCCGGGTCGCTGCGGCCCCTCCAGGTCCCGCTCGTCGTGAATGGCGAGATTGACGAGCAGTGGATCGGGCCGGACGGCCTCGCTCGCGCCGTGGATCGCCATCGCGCCTCGCGGGCCGAGCTCCCGCCGTGGGCGCTGCGGCTCTCGGGCGGAGATCCGGCGATCCCCACGACCGTCATGCCGCCACGCGAGGTACTTTAGGCCTTTGGTCCCGTCCTCCTGCGCACGATGACGGCCCTCACCATTGTTTTTCCCGACGTACCTCGGGCTTGACTTGCGGTGTCAGTGCAGGTGCGAGGCGTTCTGAGTCTGGTTTCTGACAGCGGTCTCTAATGCGGTGAGCGCTCGATCGTTCCGCATTTGGGACACGTGAAGAATGTCCCACTTGTTCGCCATCTGACAGCGCTATGCTTTAAGGACACGGCGCGACATCCAACGGAACCGCCCAC
>WQYN01000171.1 GCA_009781225.1 Micrococcales bacterium
CGCGCCCCCCTCTTCCCCCCCCCCCCCCCCACCCCCGCCCCCCGCGACCCCGCTCACCCCCGCCACCCCTTCACCCCGCCGCCCCCTCGCCCAACCTCCTCCACCGGGTGGATCCAGACTCCGCGGGTCGACTACTGCTCGGCGTTCGCAGGTGACGATGCGTTTGCTCCGCTCATGGTCAGCGTTTCAGGCGGGATCTCGAACTCTTTGCCCAGGACCGTGTGGACGGTGATGATTCCGGTGGCGGGGTCGCGCTCGAACTTCCGCTTTCCGTCGGTCTTGAGTTGGTGATCAAACCTGCACAGGGGCACTAGATTCGCGACACGTGTTTGCAGGTGGGCGGGCTTTTCCGGGTCAAATGGGACGACGTGGTCCAGGTCACACATCATGGCTGGCTGTCGGCAAGACGGAACGATGCAACGCTGGTCACGCACCGCGACAAGGTCACGGATCCGCTGAGAAGCACTGTAGGAGTCAGACGCCAACGTTCTCGACGGCCAGAAGCTCCGGTCGAGGCTACCCGGCGATCCAGCGGTGTCATCCGCGAAAGGATCACCCTGAGTCTGACCCTGCTCCGGAGGACCATCACCACCCGGGGGACCATCACCACCCGGGGGACCATCACCACCCGGCGGACCAACTCCACCCGGGGGACCACCGGTGTCTCGCGACCCACCTCCGCCCGGGGGACCAACTCCACCCGGGGGACCACCGGTGTCTGGCGGGCCACCTGCGGCCGGGGGCCCGTTTTCGCACGGCGGGCTACCGGTGTCTGACAGTTGTTCTTCGCTCGACGACCCGCCTTCTACGGGTGGCCCAGTGGTGGCTTTCGGTGTCACCGGAGGGAGGATGTCGGCGGCGGGTTCGAATGCTCTTCCGAGGTCGATCAGCTCCTTGAAGGTCGGGTCCATGACCATGAGCCGCCAGGGAGCGCTGCGTGCCATTCGACGTGAGGCCTCAACCCCCAGGGGGCCTTCGCCCAGGACAAGGCCGGGGTTGTTGGAGAGCCCGACCAGGGTCTTCAGGTCAATCGACACCAGCATTTGCGGACCCGGACCGAAGCCTCCACCGCGTCGGGGTTTCGGTGTCTTGGTCTCTCTGGACGTATCGACGCCACACGACGCGCCCTTCCCGTTCGACGTCCCTGCACCATCCAACTCCTTAGCCCCGTCGCTCGCCGCCGCAAGGTTGGAGCCGCCTCCGCCCACAACAGTCCCCGGACCATCGGCCGCCCCCACGTCCGTGATGGCCTTCACCCAACTGGTAGTCCCCGTACTGCCACGACCAACCTCCGCACCCGCCAGACCATCCCCGGCTCGCAGTCGTTCCAACGCTTCGCGTTCCTCGATCAGGCGTGGTAGCCCCCGCTGCCCAGCGAGCAACAGTTCCGCAGCCACGTCGAACCGTGCTTGACCCGGTTTCTTACCCCCTGGTGGCCGGTTCCCGCCAGCCCGCGTGACGATCGAATCGTGGATCTGAAGGACTTCCTCAAAAGAGCCCACCAGCCGCAACGCTCCCACGGTCTGCTCGGGAGTCTCCATGGACACATACCGGCCCTCCACCGCACGGACGTGAGCACGATCCGGAGCCTTGGTGTCAATCGTGGCGACCTTCATTGCCATTACCCGACTCATCCCGCGACGATTCACCTGCCCTGTTTCCGCGGCACGAACCCCTTCTTCCACCAACTCATCGAGCGCCTGGGAAAACCCACGCCCCGACAGCAAGACCTCCCCGCAAACCTCGCTCTCCTCAACGCTCCCGCCCCCGACCGGGTCAATGCCTCCACCACTGTCACCAGCCGCACCATCAGCTCCTGCGCCGTCGGCGTCCCCGGCCTCGAACCCAGCCTGGGTCCCCGCCACGACCGCCACCTCCGCCTCCCGTCGGGCATGCTCGTAGCCTTGGCCCAACCACTTAGCGCCCTTGGCCATCTCCGCCGCCATCCCGCCGTCAAGTACCCCTTTGTCCAGGGCCTCGGCGAACCCCTGGTGCGACAGAGCGAGCTTCCCGACTGAGACCAACTCCCGAACCACCGTGGCAGGGTGACCCGAGATCTGCTTCAACTCCTCGACAATGTGCCGTTCCCCGAACGCTTTCGACTCTCCGACCGCGCGAGCCGCCATGATCGCGTGCCCAGCCTGCATCCACGCCAGGATCTTGGCTTGGAGCCCAAAGACCCTGACCTTCTGACGATTCGACAACTCCCGACCCTCCACCTCAGCGAGCAGCCCCATCATCCCCACCGACGGATCCGTCTTTTCAGCCAGCTCCAACAGCGTGTCAGTGCCCACCCGCCCTAAGTCCTCGCCCATCCACGACGCTCCACCGGGACCGTAAACAGGGGCTGAGCTGTGGGGAGTCGAGCCCACTGTCGTCGCGTCCCGACGCGCCGAGGAGTCACTCCCAGTGGGAGCCGGGTCCTGGAGCGTCGAGTGCGTCGTCACATCTCCATCATACACGCGTGCAGTGTTATCGTCAACTCGCCCGTCTCCTGGGAGTCGCCTGCCCCGAACCCCTCACCCCCTGTGTATCACGCACCACGGACATCACACACCACGGACATCACGCCGACGCCCAAGAGTCACCACCGAAGCGCCAAGAAGGGAGCGGACCTGGGGGCAGGGGAGCGATCCCGGGCGATAGGCGGGGGGCTTGGGGAGGGTCGCGAGGAACTCCGAACAAGGGTGGAGGAACCGAAGCAGGGCACGCACCCCCACAACGAGGCGACCCTTACGCCCGTGGCGACTCCCGCCATCGTGCGCATTGTCACTCACCCACGCCCGGACTCGCGCAGCCGTGAACCACAGCGAACAAAGCGCGTTTTTGACCGGAAATTGTCCGCGGCGTGAGAAGAGCTTCCTCAGGCAGAAAAAGGCGTTCGCTGATAGCGAAAACGCTGCCCAGAGGGCCATCTCACGTACTTAACTCCCTGCGGGGCAACACTCACATCCCACTCTCACTACGGAGGTATCTCTTCATGCGCGCACGCCGCCATACCCAATCCCCATCTTCGTCCCCTCGCGGGGGGCGACGCCTGACTGCGCTTAGCCGGCGAGTTTTCGCCACCGTAGCGGCTTCGGCCGTTGCGTTGGTGGGCCTCGGCGGTGCGGTCTTCTCCGCGCCACCTGACGCGGCCAAGGCCGTTGACGACGGACCGATGTCCATCACCGCTTTCGTCAACGGCACCAAAGACGACCAGTGGAAGACGGCCGAGCAGACTCAGACCGGCTCGGACGACCTCATCACGGACGCAAGGTCGTTCTACCGGACGAACGACGGGTGGTTCCGTCTCCAGTCCGGCAGGACTGACTACGCGAGCACCGTGCTCTACGACACCCCCTTCCCCTCAAACCAGGGTTTCACGGTCTCCTTCGACTATCGCTCAGTCAAAATCGGCACGAGCGATGTCGAGGTCGGGGGACTCGCCATGTACTTGGTGGACGGTGAAGAATCGATCAAGATTGGCGCAGCCCGCGGCGCTCTCGGCTACGCGATGAGCAACTACGGCGGCGCGTGGGGAATCAACGGCTATCTGGCCCTTGGACTCTCCTCGACCGGATCGTGGGCGTTCTCCGGCCACAACTACGGAGGAAACGACGACTTCTTCCTGGGGAACAAGCAGCACATTGGGCTTCGAGGCTCGGGCAACGCTCGAGCGGTCCCCTCGGAGGACAGGTTCCTCCTATACCCCTGGGCCGGTGGTGTGGAATTCCCGGTCTACACGAAGGCCGCAGGAGGCAACCCAGTAAGCGACGCCAACTCCGAATACCGGCGGATCCAGATCACCGGGCGGAAGCTTGGCCAGACAATGGAGGTCGTCGTCAAGGCGGCCGACGCTGTTCGCAAGGATCAGCCGAGCAACGGAATGAAGGAGTACTTCCGCGGCAACCTCAACGATCCGACCCTCGCGCACTACAAGTACCCCCAGAGTGCGCTGCCCAAGACACTCAAGCTCGGGTTCTCTACCTCCTCGGGCTACAAGGCAGCGGCCTACATCGACATTCGGAATGTGCGGATCGACGTGGCGACCGATGTCGAAGTGACCGGCAAGCTTGATCCCTCCGTTCCAGGAATGGGTGGGGGGAAGTACGCGCGCGGCGACAAGGTGGCGTTCGAGTGGACCGCCACGAACCATGGCCCGGCTCCCGTTGGAACCCCGGCATCGGATCCGGATTCCGTCGCGCGGCTGAAGTCCGATATGCAGTCGTTGTCGCAGGTCCTGGACTTTTCGACGGCAACTTGGACGTGCACCCCGATTGGTGGCGCAAGCTGCGAAACGGCGAGTGGAACCGGGATCGACGCCCTGGTCGACTTCCGCGCTCCGGCAGACGGAGCGGTCAAACTGCGCGTTGAGGCTCAGGTGCGTTCCGACGCACCCCTCGGGACCCACCGCGCCAAG
>WQYN01000172.1 GCA_009781225.1 Micrococcales bacterium
CCTTGGAGGACGTCCTCGAGTGGCTCCTCAGGAGTGAGGACGGCCGGAGGCACGTTGGCGAAAGGATCGACTTCTTCCGCTACGGGCTCAACGGAATCGAAGGGGGCGGCGATTTCAGCCGCGAGCGGGAAAGATCCGACCACAGGTGGGTCGGCTTGAGGGGGTGGGGATTCTGGATCAATGCCCATGTCAAGGGCTCCTTTACTAGGTTTTGGGGATTCGTTGAAGACGGTGAGCTCTCGCCCGAGCCAAAACGCAGCCCAGAGCAAGACGCGCAGGAAACCAGCGTGGCGGAGCGCCATGGGACAAACCAGACGAACGCTCCGGACGTCAGCTGGCGAAAACCGGAGGAGCCCTAAGTGCTCGGACGGTGAGCAGTGGCTCGGGTCGAGGCTCAATCAAAGCCGAGACGATGGGCGCAAGGGAAGGGCCGTCATCGTCCAGGGTGGGAGGGGCAGGAACCAGCGCGAGGATGCGAGGCACGGTGAGCACCCGCACAATCGAGGTGAGGATCTTGCGGATTCGCCGCGCCGTGCCCACCACGAAGGCGAGGCCGGCCGCATGTGCCACCGCGGCAGCGAGCGTCACGCACCCCAGGACGGTCAAAAGCCCCTGGTCAGAGGGGCCGGCCGCCATCGTCCCTGCCGGGCAAGAAGGGGTGGAGTGCAGGAGCATCAGGCGCATCCCAAGCCAGCCGACGAGCCCGCGGGCCTCGACGCAGCCGCGCACCGACAGGCCAGCGTTTGCGAGGAGCTGCCCCGCGCCGACGACCACGACGAGCGCCGCTGTCGCGATCGACGCCCACCGCGACGCCCGCGCCCACTGTGGCGCGCGCAACCCACGGTCAGGCCGGGCGTCAAGATTCACGAGGACAAGGGTAGCCCACAGCGCGAAGCAACGGCAGCCGCGGCGTCGGCCAACGGGCAAACTTGGGAGTGCTCTGCCAGGTTTTCACGCCGTCTTAACCTGGTGGGGCACTCCCAAGTTTTGCGACAGCGTTGCCTGGCGGCCGCGTGGCTGCCGCCTACAGCCAGTCGCGATGGGCCATGGCGCGTTCGGCTTCGCGGTTGTCGTCGCGTTCGCGCAGGGTTTGGCGCTTGTCCCACTCTTGTTTGCCCTTGGCGAGGGCGATCTCGACCTTGGCGCGGCCGCGCGAGAAGTAGAGGCTTAAGGGGACGATCGTGTAGCCCTTCTCGCGGATCTTGACGCCGAGCTGGCGGATCTCCAGGCGGTGAAGCAGGAGCTTGCGGCGGCGGCGGGGGGCGTGGTTGGTCCAGGTGCCGTCGGAGTACTCGGAGATGTGGACGCCTTCGAGCCAGGCCTGGCCCGCCTCGATGGCGACCCAGCCGTCGACTAGGGAGGCGCGGCCTTGGCGCAGGGCCTTGACCTCGGTCCCTGTCAGGGCGAGGCCGGCCTCGAAGGTGTCCTCCAGGTGGTAGTCGTGCCGGGCGCGGCGGTTGGAGGCGACGAGGACATGGTCGCGAGCGTCCCGCTCCTTGCGGTCGCGAATCTGTCGACGGGTCTCGGACACTTGCGTCAGTGGCCCAGGTACTGCTGGGGGTCCACGACCCCGCCGTCTACGTAGATCTCGAAGTGGAGGTGGCAACCGGTGGACCAGCCGGTGGTGCCGACATAGCCGATGAGCTGGCCTCTTTCCACCGTCTGATCTACTGAGACCACGACCCGCGACTGGTGGTTATAGGTGGAGGCGAGGGAGTGGCCGCCCATGAGGCCGTGGGAGATGACGGTGCGCACACCCCAGGCGGGCTGCGACCCAGCGGACAGGACCTTGCCCGCGGCTGAGGAGTAAATCGGGGTGCCGCAGGGCGCGGAGAAATCCGTGCCGGTGTGGAGCTTGCGGTAGCCAAGGATCGGGTGGATGCGCCAGCCGAAGGGGCTTGAGACCACTTGGGAGGCCAGCGGCCAGCCGAAGGCGCCGGTCGTCAGGGGCGGGCCGCCGTCAGTGGCGCCCTCTTTCTCCTCGTTGGCCAGGCGCTTTAGCTCATCCGCCAAGGCTTCGTTTTCTCGGGTGAGGTCTTCCTCCTCGCGCAGATACTGCTGGCGCGCATCTTCGAGGACCTGCGCCTGGGTCTCCTGGTTGGCAATGAGTCGATCTAGCTTCGCCTTGGCGTCCTCCGCCTCGTTTTTTGAGGCCTTGGCCTCGGAGAGGATCGCTTTCGCCTCGGACTTCAATGAGGCGATGATGTCGGTGATCGCGATCAGCTTCGCTTCGCGGTTCTTGTTGAGCGCCTCCTCGTCCTGGGCTCGGGTCAAGGCGCGGGCCCGGACCCGTGTCAGCGTCTCGACCGCCAGCAGCGAGGTGTCAAGCTCGCGCACGGAGGTCGCCCCCAAAAGGAGCACGATCGATGGCGGAACCGAGCCTCCCCCCACCACGGCCTCCCGCGCCACCTCGCCCAGGGACCGTTTCGCCTCTGCCACAGCCTCCTGAGCTGCGGCAATCTGGCTCTCGACGGCATGTTTGGACTTCTTGGCGGACTTCAGGCGCGAGTTGACGGCCTGGTAGGAGGAGCGAGCCTTGGTGTACCGGGCGGTCGCCTCGGCGAGGGTCTTCTCCGCGAGCGGCAGCTCAGCCTTCGTCGTCTCGATCGCAATGTAGGCCTCCTTCAAGGCCGCCGAGACGTCGTCAATCTGTTCCTTTATCTCCTCCAGCTGCTGGTTGACCGCATCACGTTCGGCTTCCAACTCGTCTCGCGGCTTCTTCGCGAGGGCGGGGTCTGCTGCGGAGGTGAGGGCCGCCATCGTCCCCAGGCAGGCGACAAGCACGCCAGCCAGGGTGGCGGCGAGGAGTCGGGGAGTCGCGCGGCGAGCCACCTTCTACACCTTAGTGAACCGGCGCAGCGTCAGCATCGAGGAGAGCGCACCGAGCGCAACGGCGGTCAGGACAAGCCAGGGGGCGATGGCGAACACGTCGCCGGGGTTGATGCGGCTCATGAGCTCGCCAAAGGACCGCGACATCCACCCGGCGAGCCAGAACTTGGCCACACCCCACAGGCAGGCCACGGACAGCAAACTCCCGATGAGGGCGGCGATCGCGCCTTCGAGCATGAAGGGGAGCTGGATGAAGAGGTTGGACGCGCCAACCAGGCGCATGATGCCGGTCTCTTTGTGCCGCGACATCGCGGAGAGCCGGATGGTGGTCGTGATCAGGAGAATCGCTGCGGCCATGAGGACAAAGGCGACCACGAGCGCGAGGATTTCAGCCTTGTTGAGGATGTTGAAGAGGGGCTCGAGCTGCTTGAACTGGTCGGAGACTTTGTAGACTCCGGGGAATCCTGCCACCGCTTCCTCGACGACCGGATAGCTGTCGGGATCCTTGAGCTTGACGTGGATGAGGGCGGGGAGGTCATCGACTGTTATGCCCTTGATCCAGTCTTTGTCTCGGTAGGACCGCAGGAGTTCGAACAGTTCAGCGGGGGTTTCGAGGGCGAATTCGGAGACGTAGGGGGACATTTCGACGGAGTTGAGCTTGTCCTCGACCATCGCCTGCTGGTCGGCGGACACCCCTCCCCCGGGACAGCGGCCCTCTCCGGTGTCATTGACGGGGCAGAGCTCGATGGAGACCTCCGCCTTCCCGTACCACTCGCCTTTTAGCCGGTCCACCTGGGCTTGGAGGAGCAGCGCCGACCCCACCGCGGACAGCGAGACAAAGGTCACGAGGATGACGGCCGAGACCATCGACACGTTGCGCCGGAACCCCGCCGCGATCTCGGAGATGACAAACCAGGCCCTCACAGCCCATCACCCCCGAAGTACCCCTGGCCATAGCGGCCGGCATGTTCGTCGCGGACCACCTCGCCATCGACCAACTCGATGACGCGCCTTCTCATCTCGTTGACCAGGCCCACGTCATGCGTTGCCATGACCACGGTGGTGCCCGTCTGGTTGACACGGTCCAGGACTCCCATGATGCCCTCGGAGGTCAGCGGGTCCAGATTCCCCGTCGGCTCGTCCGCCAGGAGAATCTGCGGCCGGTTGACCACGGCCCGCGCAATCGCGACGCGCTGCTGCTCGCCGCCCGACAGCTCACTTGGCAGCCGCTTCTCCTTGCCCTCGAGTCCCACGAGCCCTAGGACATCGGGCACCATCGCGTGGATCGCGTGGCGCGGCTGGCCGATCACCTGCATCGCGAAGGCGACGTTCTGGAAGACCGTCTTGTTCTCCAGCAGGCGGAAGTCCTGGAAGACGACCCCGATCTGCCGCCGGAAGAACGGCACCTTCCGGTTCGCGAGCTTCGAGACGTCCTGCCCCA
>WQYN01000173.1 GCA_009781225.1 Micrococcales bacterium
CAAGACGTGTCTGGTGAGGTCGGCTCCTACCTCGCGAGCCTCGAGCCCGACCCGGCTCGCCTCGAATCGCTCCATGAGCGCCGCTCCGTTCTCAACTCCCTGGTTCGCCGATACGGCCCCACCCTCTCTGACGTCCTGACCTGGGCAGAAGAAGCAGAGAACGCCTTGATGGACCTCGACGCGGGAGAGGACGCGATCGCGGAGCGCCGCGCCGAGCTCGTTGCCCTCGAGGGGGAGTTGGCGGCCCAGGCCGCCGTTGTCTCCCAGGGACGCAGCGAGGCCGCTACCAAGCTTTCCACCGCTGTCGAGGTCGAGCTCGCTGGACTGGCAATGCCAGAGGCGAGGTTCGCCATCGTCCAAGAAGGGCGGGAGAGTCTGGGGGGGCATGGGGGCGAGGACGTGGGTTTCATGCTGACCGCGCACCCGGGGGCGCCGGCTCGGCCGCTGGGGCGGGGAGCCAGCGGCGGCGAGCTCTCGCGGATCATGCTCGCGCTGGAAGTGGCGCTCGCGTCGGCCCAGGGCGCGCCGTCGGCGATCCTCGTGTTTGACGAGGTGGATGCGGGTGTCGGAGGCCAGGCAGCGGTGGAGGTGGGCCGTCGCCTCGCGCGCCTGTCCCGCAGCAGCCAGGTGTTGGTCGTCACCCACCTGGCTCAAGTCGCCGCCTTCGCCGACCGCCAGATCGTTGTGACAAAAGCCGTGGACGATGACGGCGCCGTCGCTTCGGTCGCGGCCGTCACCGGGGAAGCACGCGAGCGGGAGCTGGCGCGCATGCTCTCAGGCCACACCGACACCCCGCAAGCCCGAGCCCACGCCGCCCTCCTGCTGACCCAAGCCCGGGAGTGACTTCGCGGCGCGCGGGGCGGGGTTGCCGGAGGGGAGGGGGCGGGCGCTGATAGGATTGAAATCCGTGATGCAGCGCGTAAGCCACCGTTTGAACGGAACCCCCACTACTGTCCGACACATCTTTGTCACAGGCGGCGTCGCCTCCTCCCTTGGCAAAGGACTCACAGCCGCCAGCCTGGGGCGGCTCCTTCGATCCCGCGGACTGCGGGTCACGATGCAAAAGCTGGACCCCTACCTCAACGTTGATCCCGGGGGAATGGACGCCTTCCAGCATGGCGAGGTCTTCGTCACCGACGATGGCGGAGAGACCGACCTTGACATCGGCCACTACGAGCGCTTCCTCGACGTTTCGCTGACCCGCAAGGCCAACGTGACGACGGGCCAGATCTACTCCCACGTCATCGCCAAGGAGCGGGCTGGCGGCTACCACGGCGACACGGTGCAGGTCATCCCACATATCACCGACGAGATCAAGGAGCGGATGCGCGCCCTGGCCACCGACGACGTCGATGTGATCATCACCGAGATTGGCGGGACGGTCGGCGACATCGAATCGCAGCCCTATCTCGAGGCGGCGCGGCAGGTTCGCCAGGACATCGGGCGGGAGAACTGCTTCTTCTGCCACGTCTCCTTGGTGCCCTACATCGGGCCCTCTCGCGAACTCAAGACGAAGCCCACCCAGCACTCAGTCGCGGCGCTGCGATCCATCGGTATCCAGCCGGACGCCATCGTCTGCCGGTCGGACCGCCCGTTGCCAGATGAGATTCGCGCGAAGGTTGCGCGGATGTGTGACGTCGATCCGGAAGCGGTCGTGACCTGCGCAGATGCGCCGTCGATCTACGACATTCCCAAGGTGCTGCACACCGGTGGGCTCGACGCCTACGTGATCCAGCGGTTGGGGCTCCCCTTCCGCGACGTGGACTGGACGGCGTGGGGGCGGCTGCTGGAGCGGGTCCACCACCCTGCCTACGAGGTGACGATCGCCCTGGTGGGCAAGTACATTTCTCTGCCCGACTCCTATCTCAGTGTCACCGAAGCGCTGCGGGCCGGCGCTGTCGCCCACAACACGCGGGCGGTGATCCGGTGGGTGGCCTCCGACGACTGCGAGACCCCGGAAGGGGCGCGGCGACACCTCGCGGATGTGGACGGGGTCATCGTCTCCGGAGGCTTCGGCGAGCGGGGCATCGAGGGGATGATCGGGGCGTTGCGGTTCGCACGTTCGCACGAGATCCCGACTCTCGGGCTCTGCCTGGGCTTCCAGTGCATGGTGATCGAATACGCCCGGTCCGCGTTGGGACTCGCGGAGGCTGGGTCAGCGGAGTTTGACCCCGACACGCCAGACCCGGTCATCGCAACTACGCAGGAGCCAGGAGTCATGCGGCTGGGCGCCTACCCGGCCCGGCTCGTTCGAGGCTCGCTGGTCCGCGAGGCCTACAGGGTCGCGGAGGTCAGCGAGCGCCATCGTCATCGGTATGAGCTGAACAACGCTTACCGGGCGCGGCTCGAGAAGAGCGGGCTCCGCGTGTCGGGCGCTTCCCCGGACGGGAAGCTCGCGGAGTATGTTGAGCTTGACCGGGCGGTGCATCCGTTCTACCTCGGGACTCAGAGCAACCCGGAGTTCAAGTCGCGGCCGACGGCAGCGCATCCGCTGTTCTCAGGGCTCGTCGGGGCGGCGTTGGCGCGGCAGCGGTCCGGGCGATTGCTGGAGGTCGAGCCAGTGCGAACAGATTCAGACGTCCGGGAGGTCGTGGCAGACGCCTCCGACCCCACGGACGATGACGGACCCAGTCAGGAGGCAGATGCGTGACACCGAATGACGCGCAGAAGAGAGTCTTGGCGGCAGCCGAGAAAGAGAACGTGGTCGACACCCAGCAGATGCCGACGGTGAAGTCGGGGAAGTCGGGGATGACGGCCAAGGACGTGACAGACGAGCGAGTACAGAAGATCGCCCGCCACCGACGAGTTCTGGCCTCTGGTCAGCGGTTTGACATGGTGAGCGAGGACGTCTCCCTCGGTGACGGGCAGGTGGTGAGGCGCGAATACCTCCAGCATCCTGGGGCCGTCGCCGTCATCGTGCTCAACACGAAGGGGCAGGTGTTGCTCCAGCGGCAGTACCGGCACCCCGTCCGCTCCGCCTTGTGGGAGCCGCCGGCGGGACTGCTCGACGTCGCGGGGGAGGTGCCTCTGGCGGCGGCTCGCAGAGAACTCGCCGAAGAGGCGGGGCTCCGGGCGGGAGACTGGCGCCACCTCCTGGTGTACTGCACCTCGCCGGGGTCCACGAGCGAGCGCATCAGGGTCTACGTGGCCCGGCAGTTGACAGAGGTTCCCGCCTCGGAGCGATTCGAACGCACCGAGGAAGAGGCGGCGATGCCGGCGGTGTGGCTGCCCCTTGAAGAGGCCGCTGACCTGGTGTTGTCGGGGAAGCTGACGTCTCCCACCGCGGTCGTGGGGATCCTCGCGGCAGCTCGGGCCGCGGCGCGACCGGGGGGAATTGAGTCACTGGAGCCGGCCTACGAGTAGGGGCGCGCGCCTGCCCTACGCTGGACCTGTGATTGTCACGACCGACGGCTTGACCAAGTCCTATGGCAAGGTCCAGGCCGTCAAGTCCCTGTCCTTCGAGGTGCGCGAAGGAACTCTCTTCGCCTTCCTTGGCGCCAACGGGGCGGGCAAATCGACGACCATTCGGTGCCTGGCGACTCTCCTTGCTCCTGACTCCGGCCACGCCACCGTGGCCGGCCACGTACTCGGCGCTGCTGACCAGGAGATACGCCGCGCCATTGGGTTGGTTTCCCAGGCGAGCATGCTGGATCCGTTGTTGAGCGCGGAAGAGTGCCTTCGTCATCGTGCGCAGATGCATGGGATGGGGCGAGCGGAGGCTGCGGCCCGGGCGCGGGAGGTCGTGCATGAGGTGGGGGCGTCGGACTACGCTGACCGGCGCTGCGGGCGGCTGTCGGGTGGGCAGCGGCGGAGGGTGGATATCGCGCGTGCGCTGCTGCATCGTCCTCGCTTGCTCTTCCTGGACGAGCCGACAGCGGGGCTGGATCCGGCCAGCCGCGAGCAGATCTGGGGGTTGGTGCAGGGGCTGCGGCGCGAGGAGGGGACAACGGTGTTCCTCACGACGCATTATCTCGAGGAGACGGAGCAGGCGGACGACGTGGTCATCATCGACCACGGCGAGACTCTGGCGCGTGGCACCCCAGCTGAGCTGCGCGAACGTCACTCCGCGCATATGCTGACGGTGGGCCCCGCACCGGGGTGTGGGGGGGAGGTCGCGCAGGCGGGGGCGGGGGGGGCGGTGGGGGGGGGGGTTGGGGCTGGGGTGGACGATGGCGGGATCCCGGGGG
>WQYN01000174.1 GCA_009781225.1 Micrococcales bacterium
CCGCGCGACCGTGGAGGCCGCCGGGATGGAGATGGACCTAGTCGGTCTCGATGACCCCCACATCGCTCGCGCTGTCCTTCCCCCTTGCGCGGGTCTGTCTGCGGGTCTGGGAGGAGGCGCACCATTGCGTATCGGCGTGGTCCACGCTCCGTATCGGGCGGCCGTCAATGCCCTGGTCGGGGACGGGGCCACCCTTGTCTTGGCCGGCCACACGCATGGGGGACAGCTCGCGCTGCCCGGTTGGGGCGCCATCGTCTCCAACTGCGATCTGCCCCCGCGCATGGCCAAGGGGCTGCACCGCTGGTCGGGCGAGAGCCCAGGCGAGGCGTGGCTCGAGGTCTCGGCGGGCCTGGGCACGAATCCGCACACCCCCGTGCGTTTCGCCTGCCGTCCCGAGGCGAGCCTGCTCACCCTGACCGAGCGCGACACCCCCGCGGTCGCGGGGCCCGGCTGACTCAGGTATCCTGTTCGGGCTCACACGGGGTGTGGCGCAGCTTGGTAGCGCGCTTCGTTCGGGACGAAGAGGTCGTGGGTTCAAATCCCGCCACCCCGACCGTGTGGCTGTGTTTGTGCAGGTGAGAGGGTTTTCCCGTGAACGAAAGGTTCGTGGGACGTGGCCAAGTCATTACTTAGTCATCACAAACCCCCCGCCGTAGGGGGGTGTTACGACCCGCGACCCGGTTGGTCCGGGTTGTCTGGGATCGTTGCCGCACCTGCCTGGCGTGAGCATCGAAACGGTCTCCTAGTGGGGCTTGGAGCCCTTGCTGAGCGGGACTCATACGGCCTGGGAGGCTTGCGGAACCAAATGAACCGGTGCTAGCCGCGTCAGGGCTGTGACTCACTTCTCGTGCCGGACCCTGTGTTCTTTCTGCAGCCGCTGCGAAAGTCGACAGTCTTGCAGAAATGATGTTCGCCGCTTGACCAGCACGTATGCTCTCATCGGAGCATCGAAACCTTTCTGCAGGCGCACCGGAAGTCGGCAGTTTTGCAGAAAGGCCCGTGGGCATCAGTCTGGCTGGTCAGCAAGCGTCCACACGGGGTTGGCGCGTGTTCCTGTGTTGCGGATGTGCCCGTCGCGGCGCAGCTTGGTCAACAGGTTAGCGACCTTGCGGGTCTTCTCGTCTGGGCTGAGGTCGTCGCTTAGCTTGTCACGGAGGAGGTCGTTGATGTCCTTCCTGGTAGCGTTGCCGAACCGGGTCAGGTAGTCGGTGATCAGACGGAGGTAGTGCAGGTCATCTTGGCCTCGCGCGTGGATGTACCCAGCTCTGGTCGAGGTGGTATCCGCGACCAAGGGGGCGACTCGAAGATGTGGATGGCGGCCCTCGATCAGCTTCTGCTTTCGTAGTCGTTCGACAGCATCCTCGGGAATCGGAAGGCCCTTCTGAACCCGGTCCAGGGCAAGCACATCTGTCAGGAGTAGATCGGTCCTGCGCATCAGCAGGTTCGTGTACGCCTCGTCCACGACGGCACCGTGGATGGTCAGCCTGACCTGGTGCGGGTCAGACAAGTCGTAGTCAGGCATCGGGAGGAAGCGGTGCGCCTGCCGGTTGTGCATGTCGTAGATGCCGTAGCCAAGGGTGTCAATCATCCCCAGTTCGACCATCGCTTGCGCCAGGGCAGCGTTCCGGTATCGAGTAGGAGACTTGCCGCCGACCGCGTACCCCTCAGGTTGCCCGTCGAAGAACCCACCCTCGTTGGTCAGCACCAACTTGTCCCTGAACTCCTCCACCAGCACGCGTCCCGCTCTGGCGTAGTCCTGATGCGCCAAAGCGTTGTGGAGTGCTTCCAGCACCATCCGCTCGTCGTACTGCGCAACTTCTACCGGCAGCAGCGTTCCTGGTTGCATCAGCCGAAGCCGAACGTTGCGCACACGCCGGAACAACCAGTGGGTTGCCAGCAAGAACGGCGGACCGAAGTGCTCATAAGCTCGGTTTGGTTCCACCAGGCTCCAGGTCAACTGAGCCGGATGCGGAGACAGCTGCCACGCGGTTTCGGGTCTACCGATCAGCAGGAGCGCCGCCCGCGTGATCTTGCCGGCCGCTGTGAGCTTGGCCCGGTCGGCGAACACAGTCACGGGCCAGTCGAGCACTTCTGCCTCGGTCAACCGATGCGAGTGCTTCCGTGCGAACGCCCGCCTGGCCTGTTCCAGCGCTTCGGGGTCGAAGTCATCTACTGTGGCGTCCGGCAGGATCACCGCCGACCAGTCATGGTTCAGGCTCTGACGGCGAATCTGGTCGAGTTTGTCGAGCCCGAGCGGCACAAGGGACTCTCCAGCTCGCGCATAGTAGTGGCCCTTCCAAGCGATGGGGATGCCGTCGGGAGCGGGCGGGATCTCCATCATGACCACCCGTCCGTTGGCGTGGGCCACCTCATGCACTGCTCGGAGGGTCACGCTTGGTTCGGCGTCCTGGGCGATCTGTGCCTTGAGTAGCTGGAGACGCTCGGGCTGGGGCCGATAGTCAGTGCCTACAACCTGACGGGTCTTGTTGTTGATTCCGAAGACGAGCCATCCGGCATCAGCGCCGCACAGGTTGGCCTCGTTTGACAGCGCGGAGAAGTACTCGCCGATCCGTCCAGTGCTGTAGTCCCTCCCAGCCTTCTTGAACTCGACGATCTCGCTCTCCCACTCCGCGATGAGCCGGCCCAGGAGATCGAGCAACGCCTGCTCCGTCATCGTTCACCGTCCTCTCTCATGCTGCTCATTGTGCCAGGTGGGTACGACACGCTTGAGCCGTTCGAGGTGATGCGGCTAGTGGAAAGGCCGCGCTACCACTGCCCGTTCCACAGGTCAGCTTCTGTCATGACCAGGTAGACGCGGTCGTGGGTGCCATAAGCGTCGGCGCAATACCTGGCGGAACGGCCCCGCCGATCCACCCACCACAAGTCGCCCCTCTCGGCGGTGCGTTCGTCTGCCTGTCGACCGGAACGATTCAGCCACACCGCGCCAGCGGCTCCTTCGCCATCGCCCGTGACGACGACCCAGCCGGCCCCCGCCATGTCGCTCTGGCCCTGGGACAGGGCCATGCGAGCGGCGCACCAACCGCCAGACGCGGTAGAACGCATCACACTGCTCATCGACGCGGCGGAACGCTACGCCGAGCTGTCGACGCAAGCGGCAGAGAACAGGTCGGGCATGGATGCCTCGAAGCCGCCACGCGGTCTGGAGTCTTAGGTGTTGTTGACAACCCCGGCGGAGCTGCATGCGGCAGGTGCGCCTGGCTGGCGCTGAGGCTCAGCCGTCAAGTAGGTCGGGATCGCCCTGTTCGTCTCCTGTGCCATCGAGGCCGCGGGAAATACCGTCAACTTCGCGGGCAAGGCTGATCCCGAAAGGCCAGAAATAGTCGCATGAGCGACTATTATTGAGCCATGGAGGTGACGACAGCCGAGGCCGCCGCACGGTTGGGCGTGTCACAGCGCCAGGTTGAGCGTCTGGTGGCAGCCGGTGCGCTCGCCTCGACGCGGCAGGTTGGACGGGCTTGGATGATCGACGCCACGTCGGTTGCCAGGCTGGGAGAACAAGCACGCCTCAGGGGCAGGCCCTGGCATTCGGCTACGGCATGGGCCGGGTTGTTGCGGCTGTCTGGCCTGGAAACCCCATGGTTGGATAGGCAAGCATCGCGACGTCTCGACGAACGCCTGGCGGTGACGAGCGCGAATGAGCTGGAGTGGGCTTGTCGTCGTCGCGCCCAGATCAAACGGTTTCGAGTCAGCGGGTCCTTCCTGGCCGAGTTGTCTGCCAAGGTGAGGCTGACCGGCGCCAGCGCCGTCCAGCCAGAGCGGGACCTGCTCTCCCCTCCGGTCGACCGCGTGGACGGGTATGTGACCACTCCTGAACGGGACGTCATCGCGCAGGAATACTTCCTGATTGAGGACCCTCTTGGCAACGCGACGCTGCGGGTGACGGACTTCCTGGCGGTGGCCTCCTGGGAAGGCACCATGCCGGTGGCCGTGGTCGGTATTGACCTGCTCGACTCGACCGACCCACGCCAGTCAGCCGCAGGCAGACGACTCGTCGAAGGACTGCTGCCATGACAGCACCAGAACTCGTCATCCCGCCCGAAGGATGGCCTCCGCCGTGGCCACTTCTCCTGGAAGTCGCTGGTAAACCCCGTGCCTGACGCGGACATCCTGTCCAGCCTCGGCGTCGAATAGAGCCCTGCGGGTTTGGTTTTCGTTTGAGTGCCGC
>WQYN01000175.1 GCA_009781225.1 Micrococcales bacterium
ACCACCAACCCCACCCACACCACCAGCCCCCTGCCCGTCGTGTGTGTCGGCGGTGCTGGCGTCGTGACCTTCGAGGGCGGCGGGGCGGGAGAGGCCCCCCACAGCACCAACCGCCGCAGGCCAGACGTGATCCACTCGATCCTCCGACGGCTCAAGCACGTTCACCACCCGCGCCCACCACAGACGCGATCGCCGCTCAGTCACCTCAACCTCGACGAGTTCCCCCGGGGCGGCGCCTGAGACGAAGACGACCACTCCGCCATCGTCCACACGAGCGACGCAACGACCACCGTTGGCGGGGCGGCCCACCCGCAGGCGCAAAAGCTCGCTCACGCTGACCCCCACGTGACCTCGCCAAGACGCCGGTGCACCGAACCCAAGACGCCCCGCAGAACGCCGCTCACACCGACCCCGGGGTGATCTCGCGCGACTCGCCTGGCTGCCACGGGACTGAGGCGACCACAACCCCGGGGATGCGTCGCAGGCCTCGCGTCAGCCGGGCGGCGGAGCGGTTGTGGAGGTGGCGCTCCCACCAGCGATTCACCATGTACTCGGGGATGAAGACGACGAGCAGCTCCCGTGGCGAGGAGCGCCGGACCCGGCGGACGTGTGCCAAGACGGGCCGGGTAAGGTCCCGATCGGGCGAGTCGAGGATCGTCAGATCGACCGGAATTCCATCGGCCTTCCAGTCACTTCTCAGCTGGTTGACTTCCGTCTCATCCAGTGCGACAGACACGATTTCTAGGCTCGCTGGGCGTGTGGCCCGGGCAAACGCAATCGCCCGGAGCGAGGCCCGGTGGATCCGCGAAATCAGGACGATGCCGTGTACCCGAGGAGGCAGGGCCCTCGCCTCGACCCCCTGCGGAGGGGCCAACTCCTCGGCGACCGCGTCGTAGTGGCGCCGCACCCAGCGCATGGCGGCGTATCCGGCAGCGATGAGGACAACCGTGATCCAGGCCCCGTGAGCCAGTTTGGTGACGAGCACGACTGCCAGCGCTGCTCCGGTCAGGACAAACCCTGTCGCGGAGATCACGCGAGAGTACAGCACATGCCGTCGCGCGATCGGGGTCGGAGCCAGCCGTAGCTGCGCGCCCCAGTGTCGGATCATCCCCAGCTGGCTCAGCGTCATCGAGGCAAAGACTCCCACGATGTAGAGCTGGATCAGCGAGGCCACGTCGGCCCGGAAGATGAGGACCAAGGCGCCGGCAACCAGGGACAGGGCCACGACGCCCTGCGCCGCGACCCGACGATCACCCCGACGGAAGAGCTGCTTGGGAAGGTAGGCATCCTGCGCGAGGCGTGAGGTCAGGCGGTTCACCGCGCCGAAACAGCTCGTCGCCGCCATGACGAGGAGCGCTGCCGTGAGCAGGCCAAGCAGGCCACACAGGAGCGGCGCCTGGGAGAAGACCGCCTCGGCGAGCTGGGAGAGCACCGGGAGCTGGACGTAGTCGGCAGGCAGCGCCCCTCCCCCGGCGCCCCGAAGCCCCGTCAGCGGATCGGCGACGTAGCGGACATGGGCGATTCGGGCGAGCACAAGGACGCCGATGAGCAGCAGCGCCATGAGGGCTCCCGTGATCCCCAACGCCCGGGCGGCGCGGGCCGGGCGCGGCGCGCGGAATCGCGGCACGGAGGTGGCGATGGTTTCCACCCCCGTCAAGGCGACCGCGCCGGCGGAAAACGCTCTCATCACCAGGAAGGCTCCGCCCAGCCCGATCAAGCCCTCGCGCGCCCCGGCGGCAAGATCCAGCCCTGCGCTCGGCGCCTGGGGAGCGTTGCCCATCGCAGCTCGCAGCAATCCCACCGCGAGCGTCACCCCGAGCATGCCGAGGAAGGAGTAGACGACGACCGAGCGGATCCGCCCCGCTCGCGGCAATCCCAGAAGCGTCACGGCGGCGATGCAAGCGATGAGGGCGAGGGCCGCCATCGTCCCTCGATGAACGATGGCGGGGAAAACGGCCGCGAGGTAATGCGCGGAGCAGGCCACGGACACCGCGACGGTGAGGGCGTAGTCAGCGAGCGTTGCCGCTGCGGTGACCAGCGCGGCTGCGGGGCCGAGATTCTCGCCCGCGACCTCGACATCCCCGCCGCCGCCGGGGTAGGCGCGCACGGTTTGGCGGTAGGAGGCGATCACCGCGACGATCACGAGGGCAATGCCGAGGCCCACCCAAGGCGAGACCGCGACCGCCCCGAGGCCCGCCAGCGACAGCGTCAGAAGGATCTGGTCAGGCGCGTAGGCAACCGAGGACAGCGCATCCGCCGCGAGCACTGGGATCGCCTTGGCCGTCGACAGGTCTGCCTCGCCACGGCGCCGGGAGCGGCCGATGGCGGCCCTGACCACCGACAGGAGGTTCGACGCCACGCGCCTAATCTAGTCCCACGACACTCGCGAAGGCTGGCATGACAAGGCGAGTCTCCAGGAGGGGCGAAAGGCGTGTAGCGTCGAGACGTGCACTTTGTCATCATGGGCTGCGGCCGGGTCGGGGCGACAGCGGCGACAACACTGGAGGCGAGGGGGCACTCGGTCGCCGTCATTGATCAGACTTCCGAGGCCTTTCGCCGACTCCCCCACAGCTTTCGAGGTCGGAAGATCACGGGTATGGGGTTCGACCGCGAGGTCCTCGAAGCGGCGGGCGTGGAAGAGGCCTTCGGCTTTGCCGCCGTCTCCTCAGGGGACAACTCGAACATCCTCGCTGCGCGGGTGGTCCGCGAGACCTTTGGAGTCTCGAACGTCGTGGCGCGCATCTACGACCCCGATCGGGCCGAGGTCTATGAGCGGCTGGGTATCCGCACCGTTGCGACCGTGAGATGGGCCGCTGACCAGGTTCTTCGAGCGATCCTCCCGGCGGAGGGGGCTGGGCTCTACTCGGACCCCTCGGGCAAGGTGACCCTCCAGCGAATCGACCCACACGCCGGGTGGATTGGCCGCTCCTACGCCGACCTCGAAGCCGCGAGCGGGGGACGAGTCGCCTTCATTCGTCGCTTCGGACTCGGGGAACTCGTGGGTCCGACCACCATCTGCCAGGAGGGTGACACGGTCTTCCTCCTGTCCCAGACAGCGCAGCTCGGTGATGCGGAGAGGACGTTGGCGCGGGCACCGGAGGCGGTCGAGTCATGAAGGTGACTATCGCTGGCGCCGGCTCGGTCGGACTGTCGATCGCCCGTGAGCTGCTCTCCCATGATCATCAGGTCGTCCTCATCGAGAAGGATCCGGCGGCGATCAAGATCCCCTCGGTTCCGGAGGCTGACTGGATCCTTGCCGACGCCTGCGAGCTTTCGGCTCTCCACGCCGCCAAGGTCGATGAATGCGACGTGGTTGTCGCGGCGACGGGCGATGACAAGGTCAACCTCGTCTTGGCCCTCCTCGCCAAGTCCGAGTTTGGTGTCACGCGCGTCGTGGGACGAGTCAACAACCCAAAGAACGAATGGCTCTTTGACGACACCTGGGGCGTGGACGTTGCCGTCTCGACGCCCCGTATCATGACGGCGCTCGTCGAGGAGGCCGTGTCTGTCGGCGACCTCGTGCGTCTCTTCACCTTTGGGCAGTCGGGGGCGGGGATGGTGGAGATCACCCTCCCGACGGATTCCCCTCTCGCGGGCCGAGCTGTGGGGTCCATGTCCTGGCCGACAGGAACCGTGCTCGTGGGCATCATCCGAGATCAGCATCCCTTTGCTCCCGTCGACGATGACACGATCGAAGCCCGGGATGAGCTGCTCTTTGTTGCCGACTCCGAAGGGGAGTCCGCGCTGCGGGAGCTCCTGCGTAACTAGACAGTCCGCGTGAGGGTCCGTTTCGCAACGGTGGAGGTGCCCGGGAAAGTCACCTTCACCTTGCTCTTGCCCTTGGGGAGCTTGACCGTCGCCTTGCCCTTCTTGAGGGTCAGCGTCTTCGCCTTGGCCTTCCCGACCTTGACCGTGACCTTGCCCGTCACCGGCACAATCCCCTTGGCGGTCACAGTAATGACCAGCTTGCTTCCGCTCTTCTTGACCCGAATCGAGGACGCCGCCTTCTTTGCGGGTGGCGGGGTCGTGGTGGGCGGCGCTGCCGTGCTCGGCTTCGCAGAACTCGAGGTCGAGGCGCTCGATGTCGGGACAGCGGGCCGTGGCGTGGAGGGTGTGGGCCGTGGCGTGGAGGGTGTGGGCGATGGCGGAGGTTCCGTTACGACCAATCTCGGCAGTGTGAT
>WQYN01000176.1 GCA_009781225.1 Micrococcales bacterium
GGGTCAGTCCAGGCCGCCATTGCTAGTTCGTCGAGGGTCCAGACCAGAGTGGGTGAGTTGTTCAGTCGTACGTGAGGCTCGAGTGTTTCGGGCTCTTCGGAGTAGATGGTGTTGATCAGCTCACGTAGATTTCGGCCTACTTCTTCATCCTGCGATTCAGCGAGGGTCTGAGCGGTGTCAAAGAAAGACTCACCACACAGCCATCGAGCTTGGTTGGTGATGGCGCTTAGGAGGGCCTTTTCGGCCCCCGCTTTGATCCCCCCGACAAGGGTCAGCGCCCAGGTTGATTCGTCGTGCTGGAGCAGGAGCGCGGAGATGAGCGCGGACTGGTAGTCGATGGTACCGTCTTCGGGCAGAGCGAGGGCAAGCCATGGTAGCGGGTGGAGAGCGTCAGCATCACGCAGGAATGACAGGAGCGTTGCCCTGTCTGTGGGATCGCTTTCGGAAAGATGGCAACGCTCCTCATCGGGGTGGTAGGGGTCCAGCATGATGCGGTCTTGATCCGCGATGCCGACCGTCGACAAGAGGTGATCGAGGATCGCGACGCGGAGGACGCCAGCCTTGTCAGCAGGGCATCCCCGCGGCTGCCACTCGTCAAGTGTTCGCCGCGCGGCTTCGTAGCGACCCGCGTACATGAGGCTGTCGGCCAAGAGGGGAAGAATCTCGTGGGAATCCGCCCCCTGCTCGACGGCAAGTCTGTAGGCTTGGGCCGCGTCGTCGTATCGGTCGAGGTTCCACAAGCACTCACCTCGGGAACGTTGCCACAGGTGGTAGTCGTGGTATGTCGACTCCATGTCCGCCGCTTGTTCGAGCAGGCTCAATGCCGTTTGATACTCCTTGCGCAACCGATGAAGGTGGGCGAGGTTGAATGTGATTCGTCCGCCGTCAAGATCAGCAGAAAGGTGTTCACGGACGCGCGTCGAGTAGCTTTCGAAGTCTTCCAGCCCGATGCTGCCTACCAGGTCGAGCAGCAATGAGGCATAGATGTCGGCGTTTGGGCTGTTGGTTTCAATCAGGTGGGCGTGGATGCTGAGTATGAGAGACGCGGTGTCCTCGTGGTGGATGAGTGAGAGTAGCTGGGCGACGAGTCCAGGGTCAACCCACACCGGGGCGGCTGGATCCACGACAAGGAGCCACTGTCGAGCGCAGTCCTCGTTCCCGACTCGAGCGACCGCCAAGGCGCACGTCACCATGGCAAGGTTCGCGACCTGCCGCTCGTCGTCGCAAAGAGGGTCTCCTTTTGGCTGGTGGAGCGTACAGCTGGCGACGCAAAGCGGTAGCGCCGCTTGGATTTGGCCGGACGTTATAACGACGGTTAGTGCTGCCTCGTCGGGGTCGGCTGGGGCGGTCATGGGGTGGCGCGTCCGCCGCGACAGGCTCAAGACTGTGGCGGTGACTTGGTCAGCTGAGACAGGAACGCCGCTGATCTCGACGCGCACGGGAGTGGGCTTTGGCACCTCCCCTCGCTTGACGACACGGATGAGGGCAAGGTCGTTGGCGAGGCGGGCGGCCCACGTGTCTCCAATAGCGATGCCGGGTTCCAAGCGGACTGTCAGGGTCTTGCCGCCATTGTCGGGGCCGTCCGCGCCAATCGAATGCGCCCATCGTCCGCGAAGAACGCCAGTTTTCGCTTCCCAGGAGACCAACAGCACCGGGACGTCGAGCGAGCACCAGTAGGTGAGGCTGTCGCGTCTGACACGTCGCTGCTTCCCCGACCCGTCGGTGCCCTTGAGCTGCACTTTGAAGGAAAGGCCAGTGGTCTGGCCTTCAAGGAAGACTTCGACCTCCCGGTCGATGCCGTATTCGCGCTCTGAGAGCATGCGGACCACGAGCCAGGGAGGGAGCGCCTTCTCGAAGGCTCGTCCTGACAGCGTTTCCAGTTCATGTTTTCGGTCGCGCTTCGGCATCGGTGACGACTGTGGTGGAGAACGCCCGTGGTGGCTCGCATGCTGGCCGGTCGCACCCTTGAGGGTCACGCAATCTGATCCCCTGGCGCTTCAGCGCATCGTGAGCGGTGCCCCGCCGGAGGTGCGGCTCGGTGTGGGTATCGTCACGAACTGCTGGGCGGGTACTCCTCAAGGCTTGGACGCGCATTGATGAGCACGCAGTTGAGGTGGCCGCCAGATCGCGAAGCACCTTGTCCAGATGATCATCGTCGATCCAGAATGCCTCGTGCGGCAGAGTGCCGCTGGAGGCAACCCAACTGTTGAGGCGTTGCGTTCCTTCCTGGTCGTCCATGGTCGCTGGGCGGGCATGTACCACCTGGTTTCGAAGGTCGCCGGCTCGATTGAGGACACGATAGCCGACGCTCAGATACTCGGCGGCATGACGCTCTTTGATTCCCTTGGCAGCCTTTCCCAACTCCTTCGCGGCTTGCTTTGTCGTCTTGCGGGCGAGCCCCGAAGTCGTGAGGGTAGGGGGGAGCACCTGGCCCAGTTGTCAAGGTCACCGAGGATCGTCCATTCGATCGAACGGACGCCAAAGACCAGGGTCAAGAGCACGCGAGGGTGGTTGCCACCGGGGGAAGCGAAGAAGGGCTTTGCATCGCAGGCGGAATCTTGCGAAGCGCCGCAGAGCATGGCGGGCAACCTGCCTTCCTCCACTGTCGAAGACAACGGATGCAGACCGACGGCCCTTGGACCCAGATCGCTCGGCCACGTAGGCTGCGACCGATGAAGACCGAGCCCGTCCCAGTCGCACTTGATGCGCAGCGCCACCTCCCGGAGCCCGCAGCTACGCGCGAAGGCTTGGCGGCCGACGCCCCGGCGGCAATTGTTGACGAGGCCTGGTGGGAAGACGCCTGCCGCCAGGAGCGCGAGGCTCGCCTTCGAGACCAGGACAGTCCGGAGATCCTCCAGGAGCTCGACGACTGGGACGCGCTGAACGATGACGAGTTCCCCTGAGACACCGCGGACTGGACCTTGCGCGTGGCTTCCCGTTCGTCATCGTGCGCATGGCGAGGAGTCCGCACTTTGGTCGTGGACGCGGGGTTGAGCGCAGGTGAGTGTGGGGACTCAGGTCACGCCGTGCGAAGCAGCTCGGGTTTGAGAACGTGGCGCAGGGCATCCTCAAGTTGGGCGGCGACGGCCGGTGTCTCACTCTGGGCGATCGAGTCCATCAGGGCGTTGCGCGCGAAGGTCGAGACTGGCAGGTCGCGGGCGGCTGCTTCTCTGGCGAGGTGCTCGTGCTGGTCCGCGCTGAGTCGGATTGTTAGGAGCCGGGGTGGTGGCCCTCCGCCGCGGCGACGTCCTGGTGCCGGGTTCGACTCCGGGTCGTTGTAGTGCTCTTCGTAGTGTTCGGCCTCGCGGGCGAGCCTCGCTGCGATGTCCGTGCTCACAACTGGTTTCCTCTCTGGTAGCGGCGCCGGTCGACATCGTTTGATTGAAACGCGTTCAAACCCACCGGGAGCCGGTCGGGTGCCTCGTTCACGTATTAGATACTAGTACAGTCCCTGCGCGCGAGCCACGTACCAGTCGCGGTCCTCCGCCGTTGGCCAGGCCGTTGACGCCGTCACGATGGTGCTTTCCGCCATCGTGCGAGGATCGCCCTTGATCGACCGCGAGGTGCTGCACTTGGCCACACAGTGCTACACTCCCCCCATGCCGACCACCCTTCTCCGCCACTCCATCACCGAGACCCCCGACATCGCCAAGGCGGTTGACCTCGGCCAGACTCTGTGGCCGGATGCCACGCGCGCTGAGGTGGTGCGTCGTCTGATTGACCGTGGGGCGCAGGCGGCTCGGCATGATCTGTCCACGCGCGCTGCGTTGGTGTCGTCCTGGGCTGGGTTTCTTCCTGGCGTCTATCCACCTGACGCGGCGGCTTCGCTGAAGGATGAGTGGCCCGAATGATTGTTCTCGATGCGTGCGTGCTCATCGCGTTCGCTGACCCGGCCAACGTCTTCAACGCCGATGCGGCGCGGATCCTGACGACGGCCGAGCCGTTGGTGATCAGCGCGTTGAGTGGCGCGGAGATCATGGTTCATCCTCTGCCAGATCAGCAGCATCACTGGTGGGAGATGCTCGCCGACTTCGGGATCGATGTGGTTCCCGTGACACGAGATGACATGGAGGCGCTTGCCGCCGTGCGACGGGAGTCGGGGCTCAAGATGCCCGATGCAATCATCCTGTGGCTGGCAGAA
>WQYN01000177.1 GCA_009781225.1 Micrococcales bacterium
GACAGCGCACCAAGGCTCAGTGCCATAGGGGCCGCCGAGCAGAGTGAGCCTGACACCTGACCCATGACGGAGCCGAGTCCGTCCGTCTGCCCGGTCCATAGCCACCAAGGTTATATGCCGAGTTGCGCTCGCTCGCCAGGTCCTTACGAATACGTCCAACCTTACGACGGGATCGTGTGCTCATCAAACGCACCCCTGTCGCGATCACCGACCCAGTTCGGACGGGTACCCCACTTCTAAGGGCATCTAGTACGGCAATCCCAAAGGGACGCGAAAGCAGAAGGCGAACTCTCGTGCCGGTGAGATACCGGGGCGATCCAGGGGGGGACAAGACTCCCCCCAGCCGTCACCTAGTCATACGTCCAGTCCACCTAGGTGGCAAAATCCTAACCCTAAGAATCACTGGCTGCATCAGCAAACCTGCGGGAACAGTCCGAGTGCCCAGGCGTCGGTTACTGTCTTGCTCCGATGAGCAGAAGAGCGACCGACCGGCTGGCGACCGATCTCGGGGCTGCGATCCGACGGGCTCGGCTCAACGCTGGCCTCACTCAGATGCAGCTGTCCGCGGCAGTCAGTGTCGAACAGACTCGTCTCTCGCGCTGGGAGCTGGGAAAGAGCATGGTCGGGGTGCTCGAGTTGATCGACCTGGAACTCGCCCTGGGGTTGCGTCGGGGCGACCTGTTCATCGCCGCCGGCCTGATCGACCTGCCCCCTATGGACGCCGAACGGGCACTCCAGGCCGACCCGGACCTGGACGAGGACTCCCGAGCGGTGTTGCTGCGTTTCTACAGGGCGGCGCTGCAGATGGCGGACGTGACTCGACGTCCCGGGCGGGGAGGCAGGCGCGTTGAGTCGCGGCCCCTACGCGGATTCCAGGCGGACGGCTGACGCCGGTGCGCTGCTCGACGGAGGCGCGGGCGTGATCACACCAGCTTCCGTGGCGGCGATGACGACCGACCGGTCCCCGAGCGGCGCGCCGGACCGTCGGCCCGAGCACTTGTCGATGGTGCCGGCTGAAGGGAGCCGATCCCAGCCGTTCTGAAGGTGCCGCGGCCACCGTTAGTCTGTGGGTGACACTGAGGTTCCCTCATCGGAGAGTTAACGTGGAATCCAAGCGTGACCTGCGCCGACGCATGCGGCGCCTAACGGATGACCTCGATGCAGCGCGAGCCGAGTTGGGTTACATCGACCACGAGCGGCAGCTGCTGCGCAGGGCCTATCTCGACGCCGACAAGGAGCGCCGACGGCAGATCACGTCCTTTCTTGGCCAGACACTCGGCCCCGCCCTCGAACGACGGAATCGGGCGGCCCTGATCGTCGTTTCGTCGATTCAACAACCGGATCAACGGTCACTTGGGGGGACCGGGATGACTGACGTCGGCGAGCCGGGGGATCGCGCCAACCAGCATGAGTTGCGGGAGTCTCTGCACAAGCTCTGGACAGAACTCGCCAGCAACCACCGACTACTGATCGAAGCCCAGCAAACGAGGGTGCCGCCGGGCGCTGAACTGTTGATCGTCTTCGCCATGGGCATGATCAGACGGGCGATGCATGGCAACCCGATCTACAGCGATGAGATGGCCATAGTGACCAGGGCAACTCACGACGCACGTGACTGGTGGCTGGAGAATTACAGCAAGGACCCCCACCTTGAAGCACGGGACCACTTCCTGCGGACCCTGCAGCTCATCGAGACCCACCCGTAGTGGATGCGGGCACTGTACGAGCCCCGTTGCTCCATGCTTCGGTTGCCGTGGAGAGATGGACGCCGTTCAGCTCTGGCCAGGCGAAGGCGCAAGAGGTACGTTGAGGCGTTGGGACAAATTGGAACCAGTGAAGCGCGCCCTCGGACATTTCATCACATGCCCCATTCTGAGCATCCCGTATCCGACCGCGAACTGCTCATGCTTGTAGGTCAGGCCCAACGACTCACTGCTGACCCACCGTCGCTACCCGCTGCTCGAGCCATCGGCCACCGAGTGGTCGAGGTCCTCCAACGAGCCCTGAGCGACCGCCGACGGGTAGAAGTCATCGAGATCGACGCCATCATCGGGGCTGTACAGGAAGCCGGCGCCTACTACCAGCAAAGCGGTAACGAGGACAAGTATGGGGAGTACAACCGAATCCAAGCCATTGGTATCTATAACCGCCTGCGGGACGACGTGCTGGAGCTTCAGGCCGACGCCGCCGTTATGGAAGAAGCCGAACAAGAATACCTCAGCGTCCGCGAGGCCATAGTCAGCTTGGCATACGCCACGGCCACCCCCAAGGACCGACGCCTAATCACCCGATTCCTTTTCGACGTCGCCCATTCAGTCCCGACAGCGCGAATAGCCGACGGATAGGAATTCAGCATTACCATACGAAGGCTGGCGCGCTCGGTCTCGTAGTTGTGGATTTGCCTCAGGCTTACGGGTTTGGCCGACGCGTCCGGTCCTGCACGTCGGTTGTGGTGTCCCTGCCTCGCTTTGTGACAGCTCCAGAGCTCAAGGGCCCTGTTGGCAACAGTGCTCACCAGCGAGAGGCTCAGTTCCACCAGCCCTCCCGACCAGCGGTTGAGGTGGCCGCGCCCATCAGTTGGCAAGATTCGAGAACCGATCACCGGAATACAAGAAATAATTTGTTATATGCCAAGGAGTATTGGTCCGCTTCTTCCACTTCCCCGCCGCTGCGCTGCGTGCAATGCTGGTTCGATGCCCGGGAGTCCGAAAAGCAGTATTCCGGAATGGGAGCTGGCCAAAAGAATGGCCATGGCCCGACAGGCAGCGGTTTCACGCGCTAGGAGATTACCTCTTTGCTCGAGGTCACCGTGGCGGACAACGAGATACGTGGGCAACGGAGACCGCCCGGGCCTGTTCCGGTTTACGACATCCGACCTTGGGTCGCTCTACGTCGCCATCATGGCGGCGTTCGAGGAGTCCGCAGTGTTGGCGCCCGCCCTCAACATCGAACAGGTCGGTCCAGCCCTCGTCCGGGCGGGCTGGGACGAGCCGATCGACGAAGACCTGCTCGGGCGGGCGTTGGCGGCGCTGACGGGTTGGCGGCGGCTCGAGGCCACACAGGATCACGGGGCGCGGTTCGCCACCCCCGAGGAATTCGAGCGCAAGAACCTCCTGTGGGCGCTGACGCCCAAGGGTGAGGCGGCGGTCACCGGGATGCTTCGGGCAGTCGACGCCTTGCGCCAGGCCGTCGGGCTCCAAACAGCAGTGCTCGACGCGATCGGCGACGGGTTGACCGCCCTCGCTGAGCTCGCAGGACAGCCCCGAAGGGCGGACGTCGATGCCAAGATCCACCTTCAGCTCGCCCAGGTCGAGCAGAGTCTGGAGAGCCTCGTCGTCAGCGTCCGGCAGTTCAACGGCCACTTGCAGCGCCTGCTACGCGACGACGGCACAGACGACGACGTGTTTGCTGACGTCAAGCGGCGGACGGTCACCTACCTCGAGGAGTATGTGCAGGGGGTCGAGCGACCCGAGCGTCGCCTCGCCACCTGCGTGGACAGACTGGCGGCCGCCGGGGTGGCAACGCTTTTCGATCGCGCCCTCACTGGTGCCAACCTCGCCCCCGTGTCCGGAGACGATCCCGGCCCGGCGTGGCTCGCCGAACGGGCCCGTCGCTGGCGAGCCTTGCGGGCCTGGTTCGCGCCCGAGGACGCGTCTGCGCCCCTCGTCGCGGGCCTTCTGGAGACGGCCCGCACGGCCGTAATCGAGTTGTTGCGCGTCCTCGAACGCCGGTGGGACAGCCGCCGGCGGTCCGCGTCAATCGCACACGATTTCCGCCGGTTGGCCGGGTGGTTCATCTCTGCTCCCGGTGAGGAGGAGGCGCACCGCCTGTACGGCGCGGCCTTCGGACTGTGGTCGGCGCGACACGCCCATCTACCCAGCATCGATGGACAGGAACGAGCTCTGACGACAACCTGGGCCGGCTCCGAGCCGGTTGAGGTTGCCCCGTCGCTACGGACGACGGGCACGCTGACCAACCGCGGACGTACCCGCCCCGTCGGCGACCCGAGCATCGTGCGCGCCGCCCGTCAAAGGGCCCAGGTAGAACAGCTTGCCGCGCACGACGCCCTGCGATTCGCGCTGGTCACGCCTGGCGCCGTGCCCCTCTCCCGGTTCGGCCAGCTTGACCTCGCCA
>WQYN01000178.1 GCA_009781225.1 Micrococcales bacterium
CGGAGTCCGGCGAGTCCCGCAATAGCAGCCTCCCCCCTCCCCTCGCTACAGTGGCGCCATGCCATCCACTCCGCTCCCCGCCTCCGTCTCCCACACCTTCTCCCCCGAACGATGGCGGAGCATCCCCGGGTTCGATGACCTCACCGACGTCACGTTCCACCGAGGCGTGGACCGATCCGACCCGCAAAGCCCGCGCGACCTGCCCGTGGTGAGGATCGCCATCGACCGCCCGGAGCTGCGCAACGCCTTTCGCCCGCGCACGGTTGACGAGCTACTCCGGGTCTTTCACGCCACCTCGCTGGACCCTTCGGTCGCAACGGTGCTGCTCACGGGCAACGGGCCGAGCCCCAAAGACGGAGGTTGGGCCTTCTCGTCGGGCGGAGACCAGCGAGTACGCGGCCGCCACGGCTATGAGGATGGCGCAGGTCCGCCATCGTCCGCGGGCCAAGCGCAGGCGGGGCGGCTCCACATCCTGCAAGTCCAGCAGCTCATGCGCACGATGCCGAAGGTCGTCATCGCTGTCGTCGACGGCTGGGCGGCGGGCGGGGGGCACTCGCTCGCCGTGGTCGCGGACCTGACCCTGGCCTGCCGCGAGCACGGGCGATTCAAGCAGATTGACGCCGACGTCGCCTCCTTTGACGCGGGGTACGGGGCGGGGCTGTTGGCCCGACAAGTGGGGCAAAAGCGCGCGCGGGAGATCTTCTTTTTGGGGCAGACCTACAGCGCGGATGAGGCCGTGGCCTGGGGGGCCGCGAACGAAGCAGTGCCGCATGCCGAAATCGAGACCCGGGCATTAGAGGTCGCGGCGATCATCGCGGACAAGTCCCCCCAGGCGATCCGCATGCTGAAATACGCCTTCAACATGGTCGATGACGGCCTGGCGGGCCAGCAAGTGTTCGCCGGCGAAGCGACCCGGCTGGCCTACGCAACGGACGAGGCCGCCGAAGGACGCGATGCGTTCCTAGAGCGACGCCCCCCCAACTGGGAAAAGTTCCGCCGAGCGATTCTTTGAGGGATGTGACCACCCGATCAGCGACGGGCTCCGACCAGCGCAAGTGAGGGACGTCATCGTCCGTCATGGTTACTGCTGGGGTCTGGCCAGACAAAGGTGTCGGGCCATCAGGTCCGCAGCCGCCGACACCCCTGGGAGCCTTGTTGATTCACTCAGTCAGTCCAAGCTCGTTTTGCAGGGCGATCAGTTCAGCCATTGCCGCGTGCTGACGCTTCGATTCAATGGCGAGGAACGCTTGGATGGCGGCGACAGGAATGCGGTGATGGGTGCCGACCAATCGGAACGGCAGCTTTCCCTGGTCCAGCAGTTTGCCCACTTGCGGGCGCGACATGCCCAGCATCTTGGCTGCCTGGGTAGTTGTGACTTCCTGTTGACCTTGGGTCACGACCACTCTCTGACCCGCCGCCTGTGCCTCAACGACACTGACGAGGATCTCGGCGGTCGGCCGCGACACCGAGACCGACACTCGGTCACCTCTGGCTTGTAGAGCACGGCGCAAGGCCTTGGCGTCTTGTTCGAGTACCAGGGTCATTCCTTCTCCAATCCAAGTGGAACATCTCCCCTAAGTGTAGCAAATGTGAGGGTCTGGGTGGCGCCATCCCCGCCTCACCTTCCCCTCCCCAGGCGGCGGCGCTCCACCCCACCGCTCCTCGGTCGCAACGGTGCTGCTAACGGGCAACGGGCCGAGCCCCAAGGACGGCGGTTGGGGTGGCGCGTTGCAAAACGTGACCTGAAACCGTTGCAAAACATAGCCTAGATTCGTTGCAAAACAGTGTATGCCGAGGTCACAGCCTTGTCCCCGGCGGTGTTTGGGGGTGGCAACAGCGGTGTCAGAAGGGGTCCGAGCGTCTGCCCAGCCGCATCTCACCCTCGCGGTGGCCTTTCACCCGGAACGATGACGGGGCAGCTCGCCAGGTCCAGCACACCCTTGGCCAGGCGCGAGTCTCGCGTGACCAGCGTGGCGCCGAGGGCTTCGGCGAGGGCAACATAGACGGCGTCGTAGGCGGTGGCATTGTTCTTCAGGGACCATGCGCGCGGGCCACGCGCGATCGAACGTCGCCTCCTACAATTCCGGGGCCGCGTTTTGTAGGAAGTGACGTTCTCGATTCCCCGGGGTGCGCTGTCCTCGACGGGAAACGTTGGGCGGGGCACAATGGGGGGATGGGCACGGGGACAGGAGCCAGCGCGGTCGCTGTGGTGGCGCACCCGGGCAAGGTGGAGCGCGAGGATTGCTCCGCTATCGTGCGCAAATTTGCTGGTGAACGTGAGGTGCTGTGGTTCGGGACCACGGCCGAGAGCCCGGGGACGGAGCAGGCGCGTGAGGCGCTGGCACGAGGCGCGCGGTGCGTCATCGCCGCGGGCGGCGACGGGACAGTGCGCGCTGTCGCCCAAGCGCTGGTGGGGACGGGGGTGCCGCTGGGAATCCTCCCCCTGGGCACGGGCAACCTGCTCGCGCGCAACCTCGCCCTCCCGCTCACCGACATGCGGACGATGGCGGACGTTGCCATCCGCGGGAAGGAGCGTTCCATTGACGTAGGTCGGGTGAGCGCGTGGGATGAGCACGGGCAACAGACCCTGGTCAACGAGGCTTTTTGTGTGATCGCGGGGCTTGGGTTCGACGCGATCATGGTCGAGTCGACCGACCCTGCGCTCAAGGCGCGGCTGGGGTGGGCGGCCTACCTCCTGTCGGGGCTGGCGAACCTCAAGGGGCCGCGCGTGCAGGGGAAGCTGACCGTGGACGGCGAGGAGAACGAGGTGGTCGCACGGTCGATCATGGTGGGCAACTGCGGTCTTCTCCCGGCGGGCCTCACCCTCATTCCCGACGCAACGCTAGATGACGGGCACCTCGACATCGCCCTGTGCGACACGCGGGCCGGGCTCGCGGGGTGGGCGTCGCTCGCGGCGAAGGTCGCGCTCCAGGGGCTGGGCTACCGCGTCCCACCCGTCGGACCAGGGATTTTGCTGCACCGGACCGGGATGCACGTCCACCTGGCCGCCGAGGACAGGCACCCGCTCCAGCTTGACGGCGAACTAGTCGGATACGCCCAGGCCTTCGAGACCCGCATCGAGCCAGGCAGCCTAGTGGTACGAACGGCCAGGTGAGATGCCTACATCGTGGGACCGTCCAGCATGTGACCTGGTGGTCTCGGACAGCGTCTCCGCAACACCACGACACTGCTGCCCTCCCGGCCTACGCACCCAGTAGCGCCAGGGGGATGACCGCAATTCCATCGGGGCGGCGGCATGGTCTGCGCTGCCCGTCAAGCGCAGCTGACCAGGGCTAACATACACTTTCGCAGGGTTCTACTGAACAGATTCGCAAGGTTCTACTGAACAGTCTTGAAGGCGGCGCGAGCGGTCGGCGCGCCTCCGGGCGGCGGCGACCGCCCTCCCCGACCAACTGGGTAGTGGTTTCCTTGAGTTTGACCCAAGCAGATCCAACGAAACCACTCCGCAGTTCGAGACGGACCCACCAGGTGGTGCGCTTCCACCGGAAAAGACACCGATGCCACCCACCACAGGGCACGCAGGCGCGTTTTACACCGCCTGGCCGGCGCGCAATGCTGCGAGCCAGGCTTTGGCCTCTAGATAGGCCTGGTCGGTGGTGTTCTCCGGGATGTGGGGCTCTACAAAGTCAGCGCGAGGGTAGGAGCCTAGGAAGCGAACCGACGGGGAGAAGCGGTGCAACCCGACGAGCGCCTCCGACATCCGGGCATCATCCAAATGCCCCTCAGCGTCGATGGAGAAGGAGTATCGTCCCAGGTCACCTGAGGGGCGCGACTCGATGCGAGTCAGGTTGATCCCGCGGGTTGCGAACTGGTCGAGCAGTTCGAGCAGGGCTCCGGCGCGCTCCTCGGGCAAGGAGACCTGGAGCGTTGTCTTGTCCGCCCCCGTGCGCGGAGGCACGCGCCCCGGCCGACCCACGACGACGAACCGGGTCACCGCGTCCGGGTTGTCAGCCACCGCGTCGCACAGCGCCGTCAGTCCGTAGGTTTCCACCGCGCCCGCCGGCACCAACGCCGCCTGGTACCCCAGCCGCTCGACGATCACGCGCGCGTCACCAGCCCCA
>WQYN01000179.1 GCA_009781225.1 Micrococcales bacterium
CAGCGCCCAGCCCGGTCTTGGGTGTGACAGTAAACGTGGTCGACGAGCCACCAGCCAAAGACCCGGTCGTGGTCTTGTTCAACACGAAGTTCGAGCTAGACGTGCTGATCGAGAACGTCCCCGCCGTGTTACCGGTGTTAGCCACCGTCGTAGTCCGAGCGGTCGGTGTGCCATAGCCCACCGCCGCCTGAGCGAACGTGTGAGCCGTCGAGGGGTTCAACGTGAACGTGTACGTCGGGGTGATTGTGCCCCTGTACACGTACCAGTAGCTGCCCGAAGCGCCGTTCTGCGGATACGCCGTCGATGACGTCGACGTCACCGTCCCGTAGTACGTCGAACCCCTGGACTGGGTGGTCTTCGCGGTGGCTGTGATGTAGTGCGTCCACAAGACGCCATCCGACGTGTACTGCCACGAGTTGGCCCGTGTCGCCGTGCCGGAGTAGACCGACACGCCGACGTTTGCCTTGGTGATGCTCTTGGTGGTCCCCGAGTACACGAAGCCACTGGAGGAGCTGATTGAGAGGGTTGGGTACCCGGACTTGGAGGTGGTCTGGGTGGTTTCGCGAACCCAGTCGGTCCACGAGCCCTGGGTGTAGGTAGTGGTGTTGACCACGCTGTAGCGGTCCCACTCGTAGGTGGCTGCCGCCGCTGGTGCGGCGGACAGAAGGGAGGCTGGTACGACCAGCCCTGCGGCCACGACGGCCGCGAGAATTGTCCTCTTTGACATATGTGTTGCTCCGCTCTTGTTGAGTTGTCGTGAGGGGAGACGCCCCTCGGGTGGGACGTCGCGGCTGGGGCAGCTGTCGGCCCTGAGAAGCGGAAACACCCGCTTCGATACCGACAGCAGACCCGGCGTTCGGCACACGCTACACACGGGATGCGACAGACAGGAAGCATCTCAGCGCCCACGGCGCGTCGCGCTCGCATTCACCTTGACATGGCACCGTTCACCGGTTCCCGAGTCACGACCCGGCGTCCGGCGCGGGAGGCGCTCAGCCTAGGGGGATGATGTCGACGACGGCGTCGACGCCTCGAAGGTCGGTGGCGTTCCGGGTGACCAGGGGCAGGTGGTGACGGGCGGCGATGGCTGCGATCATTCGGTCGATGGCGTTGGTGCGGGGACTCTGTCCAGCTGCGACGGCGGCTTGAACGACGCGCTCGTAGACAGGAGCGCACGCATCGTCAAACGGGAGGCCGGCTCCGAAGCTGCGGGAGATGGCTTCAAATCGCCGGGTTCGGTTGCGCAGGGTGTCGACATCGCCCGCTGTCAGGAATCCGACCCTCAGCTCCGCGTAGGTGAGCGAGGAAATGACGAGTCGATCGAAGTCGAGGGCGCCGATAGCGTCATTGTCCACGACCGTGATGAGGGCTGAGGTGTCGAGAAGCGCCGTTCGCGTCACTGGCCGTCTCCCCACACATCGCGGACGGGAAGCCTGCGAGACTCCGCCAACTGTGCCGCCCAGTCGCTGTCAACCGGGGTCTCGCGGAGAGCTGCGGCCAGGGAGGAGGGGCTCGTGCCGTGGGCTGCTCGATGCGGGACCAGGTCCGCAATGGGACGGTTTTGCCGAGTGATGGTCACCACGGCCCCAGCTTCCACGGCATCAATAGCTTGCGTTGGGTTCTGCCGGAGATCGCGAAGTGAGAGGATGACGCTCATGTAGCTATTGTAGCGTCCCCATGGCGACGCTCGACGCCTCTCGGGACAAGGGCACGAGGAGTACCTGTGGAAAAGCAGCGCCAAGTCTTATCGCCGAGGCTGCCATGGTTCAGGGGGCAATCGTCACAGACGCAGGTTTCCGCACGCCTGCCAGATGGCCTTCGCTACAGTCAAGCCCACGAACAGGGCAAATAGAAACCGAGGATCAGAGGTAGGCCACGCAAACCAGCACCTGTGACGACTGCGAGGGGGAGGGAGGAGAGAGTTATCCCAGCGCGCAGATGGGCAGGGCCCAGAGCCGATCTCCGAGGGGGAGTGTCTGGCGTCCCGAGTAGATCACCGCTCCCGCCTTGAATCGTGGCCCCGTCAGGTCGCGCAGCTTTTCTAGGCCTCGCCGATCGGAGGACGATGGCGTAGCGCTCGCCTTCACCTCGATTCCGACCACGTCGCCATTTGCGGCCTCGAGAACCAGGTCGACCTCATAGCGGCCCGCTCGGTAGTGGTAGGCCCGCGCGACGGTCAGGGCGGCCTCAAGCTGTTTGGTGACCTCCATGACAACGTAGTTTTCCAGAGCCTTGCCGGTGATTTGCTGGTCGGTGGCGAGGCGGTCCGCATCAGCTCCCAAGAGGCTCAAGAGCAGTCCCGTGTCGACGAGATGAAGCTTGGGGCTGTGGACCTCTCGGTTGGCCAGACCTGGTCGCCACGCGGGCAGGCGCCGTACCAGGAAGACGGTTTCGAGCAGTTCGAGGTAGCTTCTCACCGTAGCTTCGGAAAGGCGAAGCCGGTCAGCGAGGTTGGCGTAGTTGACCAGTCCAGCGGTCTGCGTCGCAGCGAGGCGTAGCAGCCGGGGCATCTGGTCGAGCTTGAGGGCGTCGGAGAGGTCGCGAAGATCGCGATCAAGGGTTGTCTCGACATAGTTGTTGAACCACCGGGCGCGGCGCCGACCCTCTCTGGCCATCGCCTCGGGGAATCCACCTGACGTCACTCTGGAGACGAACGCCTCGCGTCCTCCGACCGAGGCTGTCACCACTGGCGGCTGTCCCAAGAAGAGTGCGTCTACCAGGTTGGTCGATCGGGCGAGTTCGCCACGCGCCAGCGGCCACAGCGTGATGATCTCCATTCGCCCCGTCAGCGCATCCTTGACCCTCCTGTTGGTCCGCACATTGGCAGAGCCCGTGAGCAGAAACTGACCCGGCGTTGAATCCTTATCGACCGCTTCCTTGATGGCAAGCAGCACGTCTGGGGCACGCTGGACTTCATCGATCACAGCCGGACGAGGCAGCTCCGCAACGAACCCCGTGGGATCGTCCACCGCAGCGTCCCTGGCCGCCTTGGTGTCGAGGGTCACGACTGACGCCAGGCCGTGTTCGTCGGCATACCGCGAGATAAGGGCGCTCTTTCCGACCTGCCTGGCCCCCATGACGAAGACCACCCTGGTGTCGGACATCGCCTCGGCAAGAAGGCGCGACGCCCAGCGCTCGACCCACTCATCGCCCATGAGAAAGAGCCTAGACCGTCCTGCGCAGATCCGCGAACTTGGCTGCGCAAATCCGCAAACTGCCCTGCGCAGATCCGCGAACCCCAGTGCGCAGATCCGCAAAGCTTGCAGGATGGGAGCGGCGCGCCCGCCTGGTTTTCCTCAGGCTCGAGTGGCTTGGAAACGGCACGATGGTCGCCTCCTCGGGTCCGGTCGCGGCCCCGGCGCTCGCGTCCGCCGCAGACGATGGCGAGTGCTCGGTCGACCGCCGCTCACTCCTCCCATCCTCCCGATTGCTTTCGGACCGGAGCGAGCGCCAGGCGGAACCAGTCTTCCGGGCCCACTTACTGTCGTGTGGCGATAGTATTGCGTGGTGATAGTATCCTTCGCGGATGAGACTACACGGCGAGTGTGGCATCGCGAGTGATCGGGAAGACACCATGACCGACAAGCTGTACCCCCCGGTCCACCCTGGGGTGATCCTGCGTGAGGAGTTCCTCGACCCCCTCGGCGTATCCGCCTATCGCCTTGCTCAGGCAACTGGGCTCTCGCAGACACACATCGGCCAGATTCTCCGCGGCCAACGGGCCATCACCGTCGGTGTAGGACTGCGCCTGGCGAAGGCCCTGGGAGTCTCCGAGCGATTCTGGATCAATGCTCAAGCCCGCTACGACATCGAGATTGAACATGCTCGTCACGACACCGAGCTCGCAAAGGTGCAGGTTCTCGCCACGGCCTCCCGAACGGTCCACGGTGAAGCGAACCGGCGTCTGGGCACGATGCCCTGCGACCTGAGCGACGAGGCTGCCACGGAATCGATGGCCCCACTCGACGCCGAAACACTGGAGGAGTGGGGTCTTCAGTGAGGCTCGTCTGCTTTCGCGGGCAATTTGACGTTCGGCACCTCGGGTATCGCTAAACAGCCGCTC
>WQYN01000180.1 GCA_009781225.1 Micrococcales bacterium
AGTTCAAGACACGCACGGGGATTACTCTCCCACGCCGCGCGCCAAACGAAGGGAGCCAAAGGGCCTGTCTCTCACACGGACCTTGCAGGCGTGTCGGGACAGACAGCGACAGACAAGTCCTAGACTCGTGGGCGTGAAGAAGAACTACATTGCCTTTGCGCCCCTGATCCTTGCCCTTCTCCTCGGCGCATGCTCGAGCGACAAGCCTGACTCCACCAAGGACGGCTCTGACACCAAAGCCGCCGCGACGGATGCCGTCACCGAGGAGCAGCCTGGTGACCCTGCCGACCCCGACAACCCCGCCGATCCCGACAACCCAGGCAACCCCGAGGAAGGCAAGAAGGCTGAGGACCCGGCCGCGCAGCCGCCATCAACGGAATGGCCCAAGGAGTCCCCGCTCCTCAAGGGGGTTCCCAAGCCCACCTTTGACCTCGTCAACGTCACCGAGGAGGAAGCGACCGTGGTCGGGAGCTTCTCTGATCCCGGCTGCAAGCTTTCCCGGGAGTACGCCCAAGCCCTCAAGGACGCGAAGTTCACGAAGAACGCCATCGAGTCCGAGGAAGGCGGCCAGTTCACCTACGGTGGCATGGGAGCCGACGGCGCGTTTACCCAGGTAGGCTGCGTAGACAGCCAGGAAGCCGGCGTAATCGTCGTCATGAAGCGCTAGCCGCACCCAGCAAATCCTGCGGTCGGCATCAGCAAATCCTGCGGTCACGTCCCAGCAAATCCTGCAGTCACGTCATGATTTGCTAGACTCCCTCCGTGGACACTCCGCTCAACCAGCACGCTCCCGTGAACCAAGGCGCCTCGACAACCCAACCGACCCTGCTGCCTCGCAACGTCGCCGCCCTCGCCTCCGGGGCCCTCGATCGATTCCCCATCTTGGCGATTCAGGGCGCTCGCCGGGTCGGGAAGTCCACCCTCGCCACCATGCTCGTCGCCGACCGCCCCCATGTCATCGCATCCCTCGACGATGAGGAGCAGGCGACCCTCGCACGGCAAGACCCCCGAGGATTCCTCGCCCAGCGCGGGAACGCCACCCTTGTCATCGACGAGGTCCAACGCGTCCCGGAACTCATCCTCGCGGTCAAGCACGAGGTCGATCGCAGCGGCGACCTCGGCAACTTCATTCTCACCGGCTCCTCCAATATCACCTCCTCGCGCCGCATCCCAGACTCCCTGGCGGGACGCGCGATTACCATTCGCCTCGGCGGCCTCAGCCAAGGTGAGATGGCGGGGGTTCGGGAAGACTTCGTCACGTGCGCCTGCCGAGGATTCGACGAGGCAGCAGCAGAGTCATCGTGGACGCGCGAGGACTACGTCGACGCGGTGGCGGCCGGAGGCTACCCAGAACTCCGAAGGCTTGACGGCCAATGGCGCGCTCTGTGGGCGGACAGCTACCTCGACCGACTGACGTCCAGAGACATCCTCGACGCCGGTGGCAACGTGGCCGCGCCGCGCGTGAGGGCAATCCTGGGCTTGGTCGCTGCGAATCAGGCAGGGGAACTCGTCAAGGCCCGCCTAGCCGCGGCCGCCGACATCTCCGAACGCTCCGTCACCACCTGCCTGGAGGCACTGAGGTCCCTGCACGTGACATCCGCCATTCCCCCGTGGACTGCGAACCTGACCAAGCGCCAGATCGGCCGACCCAAGGCCCTGGTCACAGACTCCGGGCTCGCCACGCACCTAGCCGGTGTCGAGATCGACCTTCTGAAGCGTGAGCTCGGTCGAACCACCCTCGGTCCCTTCATGGAGGGATTCGTCATGGCGGAACTCCTCAAGCAACGTACCTGGTCCTCAACCCGCTGGGACCTCGCTCACTTCCGCGACAGGAACGGCCTTGAGGTCGACGGCGTCATCCAGCTTGCAGACGGACGCATCATTCTGCTCGAGATCAAGGCCACGCAAACCTACCGTTCCGAGCACTTCGCGGCGATGAAGAGCCTTCAGGCCTCGCTCGGAGACCGGCTCGTCGCCGGCGTCGTCCTCACCCTCTCCGACCATTCCTACCGCTACGCAGACAAGCTCTGGGGCCTGCCGATCTCGGCCCTCTGGGCGCCTACTTCACCTTGATGGTGATGATGAGCTTGGCTTTTAGGCGGGTTGTGAGGGTCAGTTTGGTTGTTCCACGCTTCAGAGCAGCCACCCACAGGGTCGATGTCCTCTTGCCGCGAAGCGCAATCCGCCCCTTGGTCTGACCGCGCACCACGGTGGCCACCCTCGGCCGGGACGTCCTCCACATCACCGAGGAGGGCTCAGTCGAGGCCGAGCCGCCCGTGCGGATCGGCAGCAGCAGCCAATACCCGCGCCTGGCCGTCACCGTTAGCTTCTTCGTCTTCAGGGAGGGAATTCCGCCTACCAAGGGCTTGGGAAGCCGTGGAATTTCCACATTGAGGCCGATGACGTACCGCGCCTTCCCGGTCACGCCTCGCGCGCCCCGCTGGACCCACAGGAGGCTGCCTTTGATGAAGACTGGATCGCATGCAGGCTCGTACCGGACGTTCTTCCAGGACTCCGACGCCAGCATTCGCCCTGTGGAATCGACGAGGCGGTACTCCAGGCGGTCCTTCCCCGAGGCACGCACGCCGAAGAGAACAACGAACTGTTCAGGAGAAACGCGCGCCATCCGTGGCTCGGTGACCTTCACACCAGGTCGCGTGTAGTTCGACAACCAGGTGAAGCGATGCTCCGATAGGTCCGCGTCCGCCGTGATGAGGAAGACGTTCCGGGGAGTGTTCTCGCCCGTCATCCCCGAGACTGCCCGCTCGTGAGCCACCGATTCCCCGACGACCACCGCCCGCGCGGTACCTGCCCCCATTCCAAACCCCGTCACCCGGGTCCCCGTCCAGTTCTCCCCGTCTCGCCCCGGAAACACCCACAGGTCCGACCGCTGACTCCGCGACTTCAGAGTCCCCTCCTCCTCAGGATCGCTCCCCGGAGGAAATCCCGCTGCCGACCAGGCCACAAGGGACCGCGGATAGGCATCTCCGTGATCCAGCAGCGTCAGCCGGTCCTCCACGCAGCCGGCGAACTGATTGAAGGAATGACTGGCGTAGATGTCCAAAAGGCCGTAGGCATCGTCAAAAGGGCGTGCCTTCATCGTCGAGGTGTTGACGCTCAAGGTGAGATTCCCCTGGTGGTTGATGCCACCGGAGCCGCGGAACATCAGACGCGCCATGTGGACCACGAGCGTGTTCCCACACATCGCCATGCGCGCCGTCCCCCCAATGAAGGGGTCGGCGATCCCGGGGACCAACCCCTGGCTCACCCCCCCGCGCACCAGCGCCTGTCCTGACAGCTTCCAGTTCTGGGAGTAGCGGCGCACGGCGACAACATTTTCCGACCCGGACTCCCCCCGGTTGGCTTTCCCCACCACGACGTAGTAGAACCCGTCCGGGGCCGCGAAGAACCCGCCCCACTGGGGATATCCGCCAAACCCGACCACCCGGTCGCCCACACGCTGAAAACTCTCCGAGTCAAACGTCGCGATCCTCAACTTGGACGCCTTTGTGTCGACGGTCAACACCCCGAGACGGTCCTGCTCATCAGCAAAGGTGTAGGTCCGGGTCTCGCCGCCCCAGTTCCAGTTGTCATAGTCGTTGCTCCGATAGGAGCTGGAGGCAGGCAGCGCCGCCAGCGTGTCGAGCGGAAGCGACTCCCCTGCCTGGGCCGGCCCTGCCCAAAGCGCACCGAATCCCAACCCCGCGGCCAGCCCCGCCGCGACCACTCGTATGCGCACGTGCCCCCCTACGTCATGATCGTCACAAACTCCTCGAAGACGCCCCCAGATTCAACCGGCCCCGCGGCGGCCTCTGGGTGAAACTGTACAGAAAGCGCTGGCATGTCGTGGCATCGCAGCCCCTCGACCGTGTCGTCGCTGAGCGCGAGGTGGCTCACTTTGACGCTTCCGAACCGCCCCTCCGCCCACGGCGCGCGCACCGGCTCCCCCACGCGAACCTCGAGCGTGTACCCGTGGTGATGGGTCGTGACCCGCACCTTCCCCGTCGCCAGATCCTTGACCGGCTG
>WQYN01000181.1 GCA_009781225.1 Micrococcales bacterium
ATGGGAAGGTTTACGCAGGTCAGCGAGGATGCCAGCGTGGATGCTTGGGTGGAGGGTCTTGACCCGTCCATCGAGGCACTCCGGGAAACCCGTGACCTCCTCGACCCGGGTCACCCGGACGCCAGCCGCCTCGATCGTTGCCGCCGTTGATCCTGTCGAGACGATCTCTACCCCGGCTGCCGCGAGAGTCCGCGCGAACTCCCCCAGTCCGGTCTTGTCCGAGACCGACACGAGAGCACGCCGGACGGGGGTGCGGGGGGAGGTAAGTCGGGACTCGTCATCGTGCGCAGTCATGAGGACTCCTGGGGGAAGGCGAGGTCGCCGCGGGCTAGGCGGGCGAGGGTCGTGGTGAGCATCTCGCGCTCACGGATCTTGATGCGTTCGTGGAGCGTGTCGACGGTGTCGTCGGGGGTGATGGCGACGTGGCGGGTGTCGACGACGGGGCCGGTATCCACGCCCGCATCCACCCAGTGGATGGTGCAGCCGGTCTGCGTGGCGCCGGCGGCCAGCGCGTCGGCGACGGCGTGGTTGCCGGGGAAGGCGGGCAGGAGCGCGGGGTGCGTGTTGAGGGTGCGGCCCTGGTAGGCGGCGAGGAAGGCGGGGCCGAGGATGCGCATGAACCCGGCGCTGACGACGGCGTCGGGGCGGAAGGTGGCAACTGACCTGGTGAGGGCCTCGTCCCAGAGGGCGCGTGTTGGGAAGTCGCCGGGGGCCACGGTGAAGGTGGGGACGCCGTGCTCGCGGGCAATGGCCAGGACGGGAGCGGGGCGATCGGCGCCGACGCCGACCACCAGGAAGGGAGCGGCGGGCTGGGCGGCTGCCTCGAGGACGGCCCGGGCCAGAGAGCCGGCTCCGGAGGCGAGGATGACAAGGCGCAACGGGGCAGTCTCCACGCGGGCGAGGATAACATCGTCCGTGGGGGACAATGGTGAGGCGCGGTCTCCATGGGGAGTCAATCGCGCGGAAGGAGAGTTGTGGGAGATTCAGACGCGATCCGTTCCGAGGCGTCCGGCGGTGATGCACGCGCGGGCGAGCCTCAGTACGGCCGCAGGGTTGAGGGGCCTGGGGGTGGGAGAGCGGGGAAGGATCAGGCTCGCATCACCTTGGCACCGTCGGGGCGTCGCCGGGGGGTGTCGGGGGTCCAGGGCGGCAAGGCCGTCGATCTGGGGGATCGCCCGTCGAACGTGACCTCCGAGCCGGGAGACAAGCCTGATCGCCCGAAGAAGCTGGCCATGCGTCCCGAGCTTTTTGCGAAGCTCACCGACTCGCAACGTCGCGAGTTTGCCGCCGTCACCCGCACCATCTTCACCGTGGGTCTCCTGGTCATCGGAGCTTTTTTTGCCTTGAGCGGCTCGTTGCCGTGGCCGGCTGTGGGGCTGGGTATGGCGGTCTTTGCCGTGGTGTCGGCCATCCGGGGAATCCGCCGGGCGCGCCGACTTCCCTTCACCAGCGGGGCGGTGACCTCGCTGACGGCGGCCGTCGTGTTGGCGAGTCTCCTGGCCCTGTGGGGGGGCATGGGGGTTCCCCAGTGGCCTGCGCGCTGGCACTACCAGCAGTGCACGGCCAAGGCGCTGACCGTTCAGGCGACCAACGCCTGCTGGGATGAGTACACCCAGGAGTCGCGGTCGATCCTCAACCGACTGATCAGCCGCTGACGGGCTCGGACCTCACAGGAGGCGGAGGTTTCCAGGGGCGTTGTCGTCGGGGCCGTCGTCCGGATCGAAGTCTTCAAAGTCGAAGTCGAAGTCGAAGTCGTCAAAGTCGAAGTCGTCATCTGAATCCTCGAGCTCGACGATCAGGTGGTCGATGATCGTGCGCATGGGGCCTGCGTCGGCGAGGGCGACATGCAGGGCAGCGGTGATAGCCCGCTCAGCCCGCAGGGCCTCTTCCTCGTCGGTGACGATGCGGCCCACCAGCGTCCGGTTTGCTCCCTTGCCCTCGATCGAGAAAACACCCGACGCTTCGATCCCCGCCTCGGAGGCGGCCTCGCCCAGGTTTTCTTCGACCTGCTCGGCCCACTTCTCGGCGGCGGCGACGCTCTTCCCACCCGGGATCGTCAACCCCGCCATGGAAAGGCTGACCGAGAACTCGACGCCATCGAAGGGGGCGCCAAACCGCATGGCCCCCGCAATGGCGGCCGTGAAGAGAGCGGCTCCCATGGGGGTGAAAGCCTCGATCCACCGTTTGAGCGCTTGGTCCGGATGCCTCCGCTCCAGGTCAGGAACCGCGACCGTGGCGGCGTGCCCCAGCGGACCCACGATGGCCCAGGCCTTCCCACCGTCAATGAGGCCGGCCACCATGAGGGGCGTGTCCTGCGCCATCGCGGCGATCTCTGCTTGCTCCGGGTCGTCGAGGTCGCCGGCGACGGAGAGGGTGATCCCCACGTACTGCGACGCCTCCGTGTCCTCCAGGTCGGCGAGGTCGAACCTCCCCTCCGCCCACTCTTGATCCACGTCGAACAGAACAAGTCCGAGGCTGAACTCGTCCATGGGTCATCTCCTTTGCTATCGGGGCCAGATCTCACCGAGCTTATCGTCTTGGTCATGCGGCTCGCCGGCGCCGCGCCAACGCCGGCGGCAAGCATCTTTGCTTGTCACCCGCTGATGGCGGCGGGCGGAGAACCGCCATCACTCCTGAGCCGCGACCGTTCGCGGCGGAGGTTCTTCTTTCGGGGTCCACCAGCGGATGGACCGGCCCTTCACAGCGATGGGCTTGTCGGAATGCGCCACCTTCCACAGCCGGTCAGAGACCGCAACACGGCCGATGACGGCCACCGCCACCGCGCTGATCCCGAACTCGACGAGCAGCATCATCCCCACCGGCACCGCTCGTGCCCCGACATGCGCAAGCTGTCCTTGCCCGATCGAACCGCTCGACAGTGCGACGAAACCGGTGAGGGCAGCGCTGGCGAGTAGGGAGGTCGAAAGGGCGAGGGCCGCCATCGTCCACCAGTGACGTTCGTGGGTCGAGCGGCGCACAAGCCACCAGCCGATAAGACCGCCGATGAGAACGGGAACGGCGATGAGGAGGGCGAGGATCGGGCGTGGGGGCGTGGTCGGGAGGAGCGCGAGGAGGGGGAAGTCGGGCAGGGGGGCGAGTTCGGCGTGGAGGGGGGTCGTGAGGTGCTGGTCGCCGAACGCGAAGCCGACGCCGCTGAGGTAGGCGACAGCCCAGGCGACAAGGTTCGGGGCGAAGGCGAGGCAGGTCCCCAGGAGCGCGACCGCGCCGACCGGGTCGGGGCTGAGGTCGGAGAAGGTGGCGGCAAAGCGCGGGGCGCCGGCGATGGCCCAGATCAGGGCGCAGAGGGTGGCCGCGCCGAGGAGGGCCGCGGCGGTCGTTGTCGCTGCTCGTGGGAGGGCTTTGGCCCAGGGCGGCAGGTGGTGGAGGCGGCTCTCCTTCGTGGTGAGGCCGCGCAGTCCGTTAGCCCAAGCCATGCCACAGGCCGCCACCATCACCGAGCCGGAGATGGCGGAAGGAGCGCTGGCATGCGCCGTCGCCGTGCCGAGGCCGTAGGCGAGGATGGCGGTCGTGGCAGCGTATCCGAGGGTGCCAAAGCCCAGGAGCCACCAGCCGTCCGTGTGGGCGAGGCGGCCGAGCAGGCGGCACAGGAGCAGACCCAGGAGGGTTATGCCAAGGGGGGTGACGGTGACGCCGAGCGCGTCGCGACCTTGGCCGATGGCGAAAGTGCCGCCGTGGGCGGCCAGGAAGAACTCCGTTCCCTGGCGGGTCGAATCGAGCCAGGACACGCCGTCGTTGACCGCGGAGGCCATGGTCGAGGTGAAGGAGGCGACCGTAGGGACAACGATGAGAACCCAGGTCAGGAGCGCAGCCTGGAAGCCGGCCATGGCGCCGCGGGCCCACGCCGCGCGGTCAGTGTCGGTCGAGCGGACAGGGGTTGGCGGTGCGACGGGCTCAACGACGCGGCGCTGGAGGGTTGGGGGTGGGGGGTGCGGGGTGCGGGGG
>WQYN01000182.1 GCA_009781225.1 Micrococcales bacterium
AAACCATGAGCGGGCGCTGGAACCTGCGAAGCAGGGGGCGCGGGGAAGGAACAACTTCGCCAGAGGTGAGCGCGCCCTCCGGCGACGGGCTCTGGCCACGGCCGGGTCGAGGCTCCGAAACCGGAGCAGGAACAGCATCCTCCGCGGTGAGCGCGGCAATCATCAGCGGGCTCTCAAACAACCCTGGCAAGGGAACAGGAGAGGGGGCTTCCCAGGCAGGCGGCGCGACGGCCTGCTGCGCCACCTCGATCGCGTCCGGGCCGGAGGCACCCACCAGCCGATACAGGTCGCTCTGGGCGCGAGGGGTCAGGCCAGCCCCGGGGTCTCGGGGGGCCGAGTTGGCGTGGCGGAGGCGAGACGTGATGGTCATGATTCCTCCTCCCGGTCGGGGTTACTTGGGGCACGACACAAGGCAGCCAGGGCCCGTTTCGCATGGTGCAGACGGATGCGGACCGCAGCATGGGTGCAACCGAACAGCTCGGCACACTCCACCCCGGACAGCTCGTCCCAATAACGGGCCACCAGCAGCTCCTGCTGCTCCCTAGGCAGCTGAGCCATCGCCTCACGCAAGCTAAGGACCGCCGGGTCATCGTGCCCTGGTGGGGGGACAAACCCCGGCACCACCCCGGTCGAGATCTGAGCGCTCAGCTCCTGGTGAAGCTCAGCAAACCTCGCCTGAGCCCGCCAACTGTTCGAAACCACGTTCCGGGCAGTGACAAAGACCCAACCAGGATGCGCACGACTCCTCTCCCCCGCCGTCCACGCGATCGTAAACACCTCAGACGCCAGATCCTCCGCGGCGGCCACGTCCCCTGTTCTGCGCAGCAGGTAGCCAAAGACCCGAGGGTAGGTCTCCCGATACCAGGCAGAGAACGCCGCGACATCGGGGGCGCTGGCATCCATACCATTGTCATGTCGCGACACACCCCCATTGTTTCCCTCACCGACACTTTCCGCCAGAACGCGAGGTCACACCCCCCTAGGCCGACGCTTGTGACCTACCAAAGCCGACGCCTGCAGGCTCCCCACCCCGAGACTTGCAGACCCCTGCGCACGATGACGGAAGCAAGCCCAGGCGCGACGCTCCACCCACGCGAGGTCGCCAGCACGCCGCAAGAGGAAGCTAAGCACCCGGGGGCTGGTCGCGCGGTGCCAGGTCGCGAACGACTCGGCGTCAACACTTGCGGACGGACTCACATCAATCCCCGGGGAGGAAGGGGTAGCCGTCTGAGTTCCCGTCATCGTCGGGATAGTAGAACTCGCCGCTTGGGTAGTCGTATGCGGGGGAGCTAACGTCTGCGAAGAGTCCAGTGGGAGCCGACGTCCAGTGTCCCTTTGAGTCAATCGCCAGGTCGGCGAGGGCTTGTCGAGTGGCACCGGGGTTCCTGGTCGCGACCTGCAGCGCAAAGCCATCGGGATCAGAGCCGTCGTAGACGAAGAAGGCCCAGGTGGACGCCACCAACTCTGTAGCGCCCGGACCCTTGAAAGAACCGTCGGCCTCCCCGAACGAGAGAGGCGATTCTGCGCCGGAAAGCGTGAGGCTGGCAGGGATGAGACTCACGCAGCCGTCGCGAGCATCTGCCTCGAGGGTTCGGGCGGGCCCGTCTCCAACCTCAAGACCGCAGAGGTCGTCAGGCTGGCCTTCCTCTGCGAAGGGGTTCCAGATTGTCGCCCACCGGAACACGATCTCCGGGTCTCCCGCGTAGGTGTATCTCGGCTGTCCATCGATCTCGAAGTCGCTGTAGTCGAAGTCGTAGTCGTCGAACATGGGATCGCCAACACCTTCCTTGATGAACTCAACCCTCTGGTTCGGTTCCAGAGAGAGCCGCTCGGATTCCGGAAGCCAGAATCGCGTGAGGAGCGTGAGGTCACTGCGAAGCGGGTGGGGCGCTTCGAGGGTGAAAGACCCGCCCCACGAGACGCCTGATTTGCTGACATCAACCACGGTCGCGGTTATGGTGTCGGGAAGGCCTGTGATGGTCCCCCGTGGGGAATCGACATCGCCGAATGGGGCGGCGGGCCGTGAATCCCAGGTGCCGTCGGGGGTCAACCCCAGGTTTGAGAAGGCCTCGCGGGCGGAATCCGGGTTCCTGGTCAAGGCCTGCACCGAGAACGCGGAGCCTCCGAAGTAGGAAGCCGCCGACGCCGTCACCAACCCAAAAGCGTTCGGTTCGTTGGCTGGTTCGATCATGCTGGGCCCGGAGTAGATGAGGTACGAGTCGGCGTCGACGAAAGAGAGTGCCTCCAGAATGGGAGTCGCGCAGCCGTTGCCGGCTTCCGCCCCCCAGCTCTTGGCAGTTTCCTGATCGTCCTTGGGGGCGCAGGCCTCGGTCGCCTCGTCGCCCCACGACTCCACTTGCCAAGAAACGGTGAGCTCGAGGCCGGATGCGAGGGCTGTGTAGGCGTTTTGAGGATGCTGAGATCCCTCTGCTGCGAACTCGATCTCCTGATTTGGCTTGAGGGGGAGGACGGTGGTGTCCCGAAGCCAGACCTGCAGTACAGCAGTGAGGTCATCGCGGAGGGGGTAGGGCATTTCAAGCGTGAAAGTTGTGCCCCACTGGTCACTCGACTGCGTGACATTCGCAACCGTCGCCGTGATCGTGTCGGGCAGCCCTGTGGCCGAACCCCCGGGAGGGACGGCACTGGCGAATGGCGCAGCAGGTGACGAAGCCCAGGCACCCGTCTTGGTGAGCGAAAGGTCGGAGAGAGCTTCGCGGATGAGGTCCGGGCTGGCTGTCACGGCCTGAAGCGAGTAGGCACGCATCCCTTCTCCGATACGGGTCGACGTGCCTGTTATCGTCGCGGCAGCGAAGACCAGCCCGGACTTGTCCTTCGCGCTGACAGCCGACCCCGACCAGTAGGTGGGGAGCACCGACTCCGAATCGGTAGCCAAGGACAGTTGCAGGAATGGGGCAAGGCAGTCGCCACGCATTTCCACACGAGTGCAGAGCTCGATGGCATCGCGGCCATCACCCCTGGTTGCCCCCTCGTAGCTCATCCACCGAAGCATGAGTTCAGGGTTGCCCGCGAGGGTGTAGGACGGCTCCCCAGGATCATCCCGGACGAGTTCAATCCTCTGGTTCGGTTGCAGCGAGAGAACGTGGGGGCTCCGAATCCAAGCCCGAACCAGCACCGTGAGGCCGTCGTGAAGAGGGTGCGGGGTTTCGAGAGTGAACGCCGTGCCCCACTGGTCCCCCGACTGTGTGACGTCAAGAACGGTTGCTTCGAGGGTGTTCGGGAGGAGACTGGCGATCTCCTCGGACGACAGCTCGGCGGAATTCTGTCGGAGCCACCCATCCGGAGCCAGGAAGCTTGCCGCCATGATTAGGACGACGGCGGCTGCCGCTGTCGCGACGACCATTAGCGGACGCTGATACCAACGACGATGCGGCCGCGGAGTGTGGGCTACCTCGGCATGAGGAACGGATTCACGGATCGTCGTGACGACGGAAGGTGCCGTGCTTTGCCGCGCGGCGGAGGCCACCATAAAGGCGTGGAGTTCACGCTCGGCACGGTTGGACAAGACCGCCCCCGGGGCTTGGGGCGCAGGGTTGAACTGGTCTAGGAGCATCTTCATCGTCATGGCGTCACCTCCCTCGGGCTCAGCGAAGCTTCGAAGTGGTCCGCCAAGGCACGGCGGGCACGATGAAGACGGACACGAACCGCAGCATGGGAACAACCGAACAACTCGGCACACTCAGCCCCAGACAGGCCGTCCCAGTGGTGGGCGATCAGTAACTCCCTTTGGTCGTCGGGCAGGCGGTCCATCGCCTCGTAGAGACGGTCAGCACGAGGGTCGCCTTGGCCTGGGGCTGGAACGAACCCGGGGACCACACCGGTGGCGACTTGCCCGCTCAGCTCGCGGTACATGGTGGCGTGCCGTTGGGTGGCACGCCTCGCATTAGCCAACACGTTACGAGCGGT
>WQYN01000183.1 GCA_009781225.1 Micrococcales bacterium
ACCGCCTTCGCGGCCGACGTCAGCCCCAAGATCCAAGACGAGATCTTCGCCACCCAGCGCCCGTTCTCCGAGGATGCGTTGAACAGCGAGTCCGGAGTCCCGGCCTGGAAAACGATCCCTTCCTGGTATCTCGTCACCACCGAAGACAAAGCCATCCCGCCCGCCACCCAACTGTTCATGGCCAAGCGAGCCAGTTCCAACATCAGCGAAGTGAAATCCTCACACGCCGTCATGTACTCCCACCCCAACAGTGTCGTTGCCATCATCCTCAAAGCAGCCAACACCGTAAGCTGACACAACCGCGCAGCATTGACGATCTTTTCTCACCCGTGCCGCGGTTGAACGTGCAGGTGGTATGTACCGGATCGGGCGGAACGCCGACCGGCCGCTGCTGACCCCAGCGGTCGACGGCCCCGACCGGCTACCCGCCGGATGCAACAGGAGGTGGGAACCAAGCGAGATCCACTTGGACGACTCCACCCGTCTGGCTGCACGCGCCAACGCGGCCAGGGTGGACGTCATCCTCTACATCACCGTAGATCGCCTGGTCGGACGCTGCCTCTCGAGCACCCATCTCGAACTGGAGATCTGGGCCCTACGCAGGGGCTGCAGCCCCGCAAACTCGCCAGCACAAAGGAGATAGCAGCATGAAGTTTCTTGTCCTATCGAACAACAAGAAGGACGTGTCGCCGTTCATCGCGGCGGAGTTCCAGCGTATAGACGAGCTTCGGGCAGCCGGCACGATTACCGGTGGATGGGTGAAAGCCGATTCTTCTGGGGCGGTCTTGATGCTTGAGTGCACGGACGCTGCCGAGGCAACCGCCGCCCTCACCACCTTGCCTACCGTGATCAACGACGCCACCAGCTTTGAACTCATCGAGATCGTCAACCTGGACTCGGTGCGACCTCGGGTCGGGTGACAACCGTTGTCGCCGCGCCGACCGGTGGAAGGTGTACGGGGAGACGGGATGGATGAGACGGTCGGGGCGGGCGTGGTCGACCGGCGCCCAAGTCGTCCAAAGGGTCTCCCAACGGGTGGTCTTTTCGTCGCCACGGCCGGGAAAGTGAGCTCATTGGCAGCCAGCAGCACCAGGTCCCTTCGGCGGGGGATCCACCGCATAGGGGACGCACGGATGAGCGACCGCCGGTGGGCGTCATGACCCTGACCAGCACAGCGCCGACCGCCTCGGGTCCGGACGAAGTTCAGTTGGCCATCCACCGCTACTGCGACACCCGTCGCACCGACGCCCCCGACAACGCTGCCCGGGACCGGGTCATTGCCGCCTACCAGGGCCTAGCGTATTCACTGGCGGCGCGTCTCGCCCGGCGAGGGGAGGAGCTCGACGATCTCAAACAGGTGGCCCTGATGGGCTTGGTGAAGGCGATCGAGCGTTTCGACCCCGATCGGGGCGCCGAGCTCACGACGTTCGCCACCGTCATCATCCTCGGTGAGCTGAAGCGCCATCTGCGCGACCGGAGCTGGGCGGTCCGCCTGCCGCGCCGAGTCCATGACCTGCACCTCGGTGCCCAGCAATCCATCGATGAGCTGACCCAGGAGCTCGGCCGGTCCCCGACGTTCACCGAGATCGGTGAGCGCCTGGGCGCCACGGTGGAGGAAGTGGTCGAGGCGCTCGACGCCGGCGGGTTCCGCCACAACGTCTCGCTGGAGGTGCCGATGTCGGCGTGGGAGGAACACGCGCTGAGCGACCGCCTCGGTGACGGGGACCGGCGGTTCGCTGAGGTCGACGGGCGCTTGGCGCTGAGTCCGCTTCTCGCTCGCCTCCCGGATCGCCAGCAGCAGATCTTGATGCTTCGTTTCGTTGTTGGCTGTTCGCAGAGCGAGATCGCGCCGCTGGTCGGTGTAAGCCAGATGCACGTGTCGCGCCTTTTGTCGCGCAGCCTGTCCCAGCTTCGGGCGTGGGCTGCAGAACCCCCTTGAGCTGATCGCCCGGGCTCGTCACAGCCCCGGCTGATGAGCGGGAGGATCGAAGATGCCGTTGGAAACGGCAGGCGTCGCTCCCGCCCACCATCCCTAGACGTTCAGCCTCGAACCCAGCACCAGCGCCCCTGATCGCCGGGTATCCGTCACCCCTCCGCGGCACTTCCGGGCGTAGGGGTTGGGTGCCTATCGGGCGTTTCGGTCCGGGTTATCGGGACATGCCAGACAAAGCGTCACAAGGCACAGGTCTCATTCTCCGAAATACCCCCTCGTCCCTCCTTCGAGGATCTCGACCTCGCTCGGCAGCTTGAAGTCAGGTCGACCACAACAAAACCCCAGGTCACCGCTTTGTCGAAGAGCGAAGGGTGGAGCACTGATGAGGCTGAGGTCGGGTGGTTGGGGCCACCTCAGCGACTGCGTTTCAAGGCGGGCGACAGGTAGGCGTCATCCGCCGCCCACGGCCGACGACTCGGGCCATCCCTCCACAATCAGCACTCCACCCGCATCTCATGGCTCGCCAGTGCCTCGCGATGTGCGAGGTGGCTCCATTGTCCTTGATTGATTGGATGGGTCGACCGGGCTTGGCGTACTACGCGGGAGCTTCGACATGCGGCTGGGGTGTGGCTGACTCGTCGCCCTCCACGAACCCTACGGGCGGTGTCATCCGGCCCATCGCATAGTCCATCGAGGTCTGGAGCAGATGGCCCCAGGCGATCTCGTGGTCGCGCACCGGCCCTGAGGCCAACGGCCAGCCCAGGGCCTCGTCACGGCGCCAGTCGGCGATCAGCTCGGCCGCAAGCGAGAACCACGTGCGGATCTGCACGCCTCGCGTGCTGAGCGTCGCAATCGCCGCCTGGCGCGCCATCTGGCTCTCGGATCCAGAAGCGTCAATCGCGGCGTACACCCCATAGCCGTCGGCGATCATGTCGAGCGCGGGGAACTGCAGGCAAGTGGTGCTCGACACGCCAGCGATGATCGCCTTCTTTCGGCCCGTCGCCTCCAGAGCGGCCCGGAACTCCGGCCACCGGTACGCGTTGATCGTTCCCGTGCGGCGGATCACTGGAACCTCAGGAAACATCTCCCGCAGCTCTGGCAGCAGCTGCCCGTTGGGGCCGAAGTCCCGGCTTGTGGTGAGGATCGTTGGGATGTCGAGTGTCTTGGCTGTGCCCGCGAGCCCGAGAACTGCGTTCTTGAACTCGACTGGACTCTGGTCACGTACCCAGTTGGCCAGTCCGACTTGGTGGTCGATCAATAGCACCACCGAGTTGTCGGGGGTGAGCACATCGGCGGGACCTTTATTGACTGCGTACGACATCGCATTCATTCCTCTCATCGCTCAGGTTCGAGTTTGAACCTGCAGTCAGGATCGCGACGAGGAGAGTGAGGCGTCGTCACATGATGTGTGTGATGTCTGCGACTGTTCCCGGCCCCGCTCCGTCGGGGTTTCCAGCCGACGCCAACGAGAGACAGCGGCAGGGACGAGTGTTCGCCGTTGCCGGCGACGGACTAGAATTGTCAGGCTATAGCCGGTTCTGCGATGCGATCACCTACGACGGCTGGCGCTGTCCCCCGTTTCGATGCGGGGGGTGTAGTTTCGCGTCCGCGGCTGTTCGATCGGCTGGGGGCGGCCCGGGTGAGCGTGGTGTCGGCCCCAGCGGGCAGCGGCAAGACGGTGCTGTTGCGCTCCTGGATAGTCGACGCCGGCTTGGCGGACGGCGCGGCTTGGGTTTCGGTCGGGAGAGGTGCGTCTGACCCGCAGCTTTTGTGGCTGTCGGTAGTGGCTGGACTGGGCCAGACGGGGGCGGGTTCGGCGCTGGTCCAGCCGATGACGGCGGCGCCGGCTGTGGACGGTTGGGGGATCGTGGAGCGGCTG
>WQYN01000184.1 GCA_009781225.1 Micrococcales bacterium
GTCCAACAAGTCTGGCAACTTGGTGCTCGACGCCCTGATCGCCGACGACACGGGCACCTTCCTCAACGACGGCAACATCACTGTCGACGGCGTCCTCGTGCTCGACGAGGATCTGGTCGGCGGCAAGGACTACACCCTTGTCATCAAGCACTACGAACCCGAAGCAGCCGGTGTCGCCACCGTCTCCTTCGCCGACGCGGCCCCCGGCGTGACGTTTTCCACGGCAATAGCGTGGGACTTGACTCCGAAGATCGTCCAATGCGTGAAGGGAAAAGGCCAGCGCCTGAAGTTCGTTGCTCCGAAGCCTGGGTCCTACACCTTCACTTCGCAGACTCCGACCAAGACCACCAGCCCTCGTGCCTACCTCTATGACGACCAGCGCACCCTGCTCAAGCAAGACAGCGACAGGGTGGGTTCCAACGACTTCAATTTGACCGAGACCCTCGTGGGTGGGAAGACCTACTACCTGTACGTCGGCGCGTCTCCCAGCTTGGCCTCAGCCCACGTCACTGTGACCGCCCAGGGTCCTGGAATCGTCGACCCGACCGCCAAGGTCAAGGCCGGGAAGGTCACGATCACCGGAAAGAAGAAGGTGGGTGCCAAGCTCAAGGCCAAACTCACCAAGTACGAGAAGGGCGTCAAGCACTCCTACACCTGGCTCAGGAACGGCAAGAAGATCAAAGGTGCCACCAAGTCCTCGTACACGATCAAGAAGGCCGACCGTGGCAAGAGGATCTCGGTCCGCGTGGTGACCTCGAAGAAGGGCTTGACCTCGGTGGAGGTCACCTCAAAGCCAGTCAAGATCCCCAAGTAGCGCGCCACACCACGAGCAGGTCGGTTCGCTGAATCGGCGTGCGCTGTCTTTCAGCGAGGCGGCCTTCTCTCGATTGGAGGGGAGGGTTGCTTCCAGCGGCGCCCCTAGCCACGGCCTCCGGCCAGCAGCGCTAGGAGGCCCAGGTTGAGGCAGATGATTAGGCCGGATGTAAGCCAGGCGGCGGCTTGAGTCAGGGGGTGAGTGACGTCATCGTGCATCAAGGAGCGACGGGAGGTGTAGCGGACCAAGGGCACGAGCGCGAAGGGGATGGCCAGGCTGAGCACCACTTGGGAGAGCACCAAAGCCCAGGTGGGGGAGGGTGCGACCGCGAGAACCAGGAGGGCGGGAAGCAGCGTGGCGAGGCGGCGCGCCGTGAGCGGGATGCGGATGTGGAGGAGGCCATCCATGACCTCTGCGCCGGCGAGCGCGCCAACCGAGGTGGAGGCGAGGCCGGAAATCAGCAGGCCGATGGCGAAAACGGCCCCGATCACTGGGCCCATTGCCGAGGTGATGGCAGCGTGAGCACCTTCGATGGTGTCGGTGGCGTCGACCCCCCGTAGGTTCGCGGCGGCCAGCACGAGCATCCCGATGTTGACACCGCCGGCAATGACGAGTGAGATGCCGACGTCCCATCGGGTCGCGATGATGAGGCGGCGGCGCGTGGCGGGGTCGTCGGCTCGGCCATGGCGGTCGCGCGTGAGGGAAGAGTGCAGGTAGACGGCGTGCGGCATGACGGTCGCGCCGAGCATGGAGGCGGCCAAGAGCACCGAGTCGGGGCCGGCGAAGCGTGGGCCGAGCCCGGCGAGCAGGTCGGGCGCGTTGACGTGTGAGGTGAACAGGCCGGCGGTGAATCCGAGGGTGATGAGGACGAGCAGCCCGGTCACGACCATCTCGAAGGACCGCTCGCCGCGTCGCGACTGGACGGCGAGAATCCCCATGGACACCGCTCCCGTGAGCACGCCGCCGAGGATGAGCGGCAGGTCAAAGAGCAGGTGAAGGGCGATGGCGCCGCCCACGATCTCGGCAATGTCGGTGGCCACGGCCGCGACCTCGGCCTGGAGCCAGTAGGCGATGCGGCGGCGGCGGCGCATGCGCGCGCCCAGGAGCTGCGGGAGTGAGCGCCCGGTCACCAGGCCGAGTTTCGCCGACAGGTATTGGACCAGGCAGGCCATGAGGTTCGCCGCGACGAGCACCCACACGAGGAGGTAGCCGTACCGCGCGCCCGCTGTCAGATTTGCCGCGACATTCCCCGGGTCGACGTAGGCGACCGAGGCGACAAACGCCGGCCCCAGCAGCGTGACCAGGCGTGGCCGCCGCGTCGTGGGCGCGTCGGGCGTGCGAGCGGGCAAGGGACGGTCACCTCGCATTCCTGGATCAGGCGAACGTGAGGGTTCGTACCCCCGAACATACGCCCTCCGCCCCCATCCCCACCGCCCCGCGCCGAGTATGGCGAAAGCTGACCCGTGAGAGCGTTGTCGGTCTCGTTTGAGGGCAGGTTTCGACATACTCGGCGGTCCGCGCTCCCATCCTCCGCACGATGGCGGAACTCACCTCGACAAGACGGTAAGGTAAGCGCTGACGGTGCGGGGGCGGGCCTTGGGTTGGTTCGTTGTGTGCGCTGTTTTCAAGGGGGCCTCATGACGCAAGGTGGGCACACGATGCTCGGACGATGGCGGATACTCTCGTGCGGCGTCATCGCTGTCCTTGCGCTGGGGGGATGCTTCAAGGCGGGCGGGCCCGAGTCAAGGATGCCGCGGCCGGAACCGGCGTCCCCGATGGTCGTTCCCACCCCGGTTTCGGCGCCGTTGTCATCGGATCCCCCTGGGGATCCCGCGTCCCCGGGGGTCGTTCCCACCGCGCTCTCAGCTTCGCTGTTGTCGGATCCCCCCAATGTCGAGACCCTTCCACTGCTGCGGTTTGGCGACGAGGTCCGTCGACTGCGGCGATGGGTTGGTGTGCGCGATGGTCCTCGTCGGGTCGGAGAGGCACCCAACTCACCTACAGCGCCGAGTGCGAGGAATTCGACAATTCAAGGGCGATGACAGCGGTCCAAGTTGTCGGATTCCTCGCACTCGGCGAGGGGTGGCGAGGGGTGGGGGGCGACAGGATGGTGGGGGTGGCCGACCTGGGAGGCTCGGGGTTCACTAGGGTGGTGGGGTGCCACAGCGTGATTATGCCGCCGAGATGCGTGCGCTGCGTGAGACGTTCTCCTCGATCACGCTGGTCAGCGACCCAGAGGGTCTGAAGCGGCGCATCGAGACGCTCTCGGAGCAGGCAGGAGCCCCCGACTTGTGGGACGATCCAGCCGCAGCCCAGAAGGTCACCTCCCAGCTTTCCCACACCCAGTCCGAGCTGGAACGTCTCAACAAGATGGGCGCCAGGATCGACGATCTGGACGTTCTCCTCGAGATGGCCCAAGAAGACGAGGACCCCCAAACGCAAGAAGAGGCGGATGAGGAAATGTCCGCCATCGTGCGCGATTTGGAGGAGATGGAGATTCGGACGCTGCTGAGCGGGGAGTATGACGCGCGTGAGGCAGTGGTGACGATTCGGTCGGGGGCGGGCGGGGTCGATGCGGCGGATTTCGCGCAGATGCTCCTGCGGATGTACTTGCGCTGGGCTGAGCGCAAGGGGCTGCCGACCAAGGTGCTCGACACCTCCTACGCGACTGAGGCGGGGCTGAAGAGTGCAACCTTCGAGGTCAACGCGCCGTACGCCTATGGGAACCTGAGCGTCGAGGGGGGGACGCATCGGCTCGTGCGGATCTCGCCCTTTGACAATCAGGCGCGCCGACAGACCTCCTTCGCGGCGGTCGAGGTGATCCCGCTCATCGAGGAATCGGACCACGTCGAGGTGCCCGAGTCCGAGGTACGCGTTGACGTCTTCCGCTCGTCGGGGCCGGGCGGGCAGTCGGTGAACACGACGGA
>WQYN01000185.1 GCA_009781225.1 Micrococcales bacterium
CCCGCGAGAGTCTGAATTCGGCGCGCGGCCGCGTTTTGCGACCTACCACAGCACAGGATCGGTAGAGTGGGGGCCGTGCCGTGGGCCCCTAGGTCGGTCGCCGGTGACGCCGTCACTCGCGAGGTCAGTCTGATTCAGCTGGGCGAACCCATCGGTGGAATCCCCCAGCTCGTCGAGACCCCCGACGCCTTGTCCGAGGCGGTGGGGCGCCTTGCGGCGGGTACAGGACCCGTCGCCATTGATTCTGAGCGCGCCTCGGGCTTCCGCTACGGCCAACGCGCCTACCTTGTCCAGCTCTTTCGCCAAGGCACCGGAGCAATCCTCATTGACCCCATCGCCTGTCCCAACCTCTCGGAACTATCCCAGGTGCTCGACGGTGTCGAGTGGGTCCTCCACGCAGCCTCCCAGGACCTCCCGAGCCTGGCCGACACGGGCATGGTTCCGCAACGGCTCTTCGACACCGAGCTTGCTGGGCGCCTCCTCGGCTATCCGCGAGTTGGACTTGCCGTCATGGTCGCAGAAGCCCTCGGCTACGCCCTCGCCAAAGAACATTCGGCTGCTGACTGGTCCCGTCGCCCCCTTCCCGCATCTTGGCTGGCCTACGCCGTCCTGGACGTTGAGCTGCTCGTTGACCTCCGCGATGCCCTCGTCGTCGAGCTCGAACTGACGGGCAAGACGGCGATCGCGACCCAAGAGTTCGAGGCGGTGCGCCTAGCCCGACCTCCGGCCAAGCGCCCGGAGCCATGGCGACGCACCTCCGGAGCCCACGAGGTCAAGGGAGCCCGACGTCTCGCCATCGTTCGCGAACTCTGGAACGCCCGCGACCAAGTCGCCCAGGAACGAGACCTGGCTCCCGGGAGACTGCTCCCCGACACGGCGATCATCGCCGCTGCGGAGGCCGCCCCGCGGAGTCTGAGTGAACTGCGCCGCGTCCGCGCCTTCACTGGTCGTGCGGCTTTCTCGGATGCGGATCGCTGGCTTGAAGCCATCAACGCCGCCATCCAGATGCCTCGCGAGATGCTTCCATCCCTGCGCGGGCCTCGCCGTGATGGCCCGCCCCCTCACCGCTCCTGGCCCACCAAGCATCCGGTTGCCGCCGCCCGGCTGGCCGCCGCGCGACACGCCATCAACGAGGCCTCCCAGACCCTCCAAATCCCCCCGGAAAACATTCTTCAGCCCGACATCCTCCGCCAGATCATCTGGAGCGCTCCCGAGGACGTTAATCAGGCTCTCGCCATCGCCGGCGCCCGCCCTTGGCAGCGCGATCTAACCGCCGCCATGCTCGCTCAGGCCATTGCAGCCCATCCCGGAACCCCCGGCGAGCCTGATGACAGCGACTACCCCGAGGACGATGACGAGGACTGAGGCACCGTCGCGAGAGTGCTGATTGCTGCTGCGGCGATTCCTGCCGCCGTGAGTCCGCAGTCCTCGAGCAGCTCCTCGCGTTTGGCGTGGGCTAGGAACTCGCTCGGCAATCCGAGGCATCGCATGGGTGGCGTGATCCCGCGCTCCCCCAGCAGGGCCCTCAGTGCCTCCCCCGCCCCAGACGCCGCGAGGCCGTCTTCGACGCACACCACGGCATCGCAGTCCGACACCAGTTCCACCAGGCTCTCCGAGACCGGCAGCACCCACCTTGGATCCACGACGCGCGAGCCCAAGCCCTGCTCCGACAGCACCCTCGCCGCCTCCACCCCAGCTAGCGCCATCGCACCCATCGCGACAATGAGAACCCGAGGTCCGCCATCGTGCTCCGCTAGAACGTCAACGCCGGCGACTCGCCGCTGAGACGGAAGGTTCACTGGCACCACGCCCTTGGGGAAGCGCACCACGGTCGGTCCATCCTCCCAGGCCAGAGCCTCGCGGAGGAGTTCGGCGAGCCGCCTGCCGTCCCGAGGGGCCGCGACACGCAGCCCGGGGACGCTCCGCATTACCGCGACATCCCATTGCCCGTGGTGGCTCGGCCCGTCCTCACCCGTGATGCCCGCGCGGTCCAGAGCGAAGACCACGGGCGCCCGGTGGAGGGCACAATCCATCATGACCTGGTCAAACGCGCGGTTCATGAAGCTGGAGTACACGGCGACGACCGGTCGCAGTCCACCGAATGCCATCCCCGCCGCTGCCGCCGCCGCATGCTGCTCGGCGATCCCGACGTCGAAGACCCTATGCGGGAACTCGGCTGCGAACCGCGCCAGTCCCACCGGCTCGAGCATCGCCGCCGTCACCGCGACAATCCGCTCGTCGCGCCGCGCCGCCCGCACCAACTCCTCGGCGAACACGCCCGTCCACTGGGATCCGCCCGCCGCCACCGGCAGCCCCGTCTCGGGATGGATCCTCCCGACCGCGTGGAATCGGTCGGCTCCGTCCGTCTCCGCCGGCGTGTAGCCCCGCCCCTTCTCAGTAATGGCATGGACGATGACGGGTCCCCGGAAGGACTTGGCCCTCACAAGCGCTTCCATCACCTGGCTCGTGTTGTGCCCGTCGACCGTCCCGATGTACTTGATGCCGAGGTCTTCGAAGAGCGCCTGAGGTGCCAGGACGTCCTTGATGCCCTTCTTCAGGCCGTGGAGAGCCCCGTAGACCAGGCGTCCGGGGCGGCCGCGCGCCTGGAGGAAGCGTCTGCCCCAGCCGAGCGTGCGTTCATAGAGTCCCGCCGTCCGCAATCCGGCGAGGTGACGCGCCAGTCCACCGATGGTCGGCGCATAGGAGCGGCCGTTGTCGTTGACGACAATGATGAGCCGCTCATCCCTTTCCGCCGCGATGTTGTTAAGCGCCTCCCACGCCATTCCGCCCGTCAACGCCCCATCGCCGACGATGACGACCGTGTACCGGCTTCCCTCCCCCGTCAGCTGCCGCGCCTGCGCTATGCCCGCAGCCCAGGAGAGCCCCGCCGAGGCGTGGGTGTTCTCCACGATGTCGTGGCCGGATTCTGTGCGTGAGGGATACCCTGACAGTCCTCCGCGTTGTCGCAGGTCAGAGAAGTCCTGCCGTCCTGTCAAGAGCTTGTGCACATACGCCTGGTGGCCTGTGTCGAAGACGATTGTGTCGCGCGGCGAGTCGAAGACCCGGTGGATCCCAATCGTCAGTTCGACCACTCCGAGGTTCGGTCCCAGATGCCCGCCGGTCTGGGAAACCGCGCTCACGAGGTAGCTGCGGATGTCCCTTGCCAGCGCAGGCAGTTGATCCTCTGGGAGTGCCTTCAGGTCGCGTGGACCCGTCACCTTGCGGAGAACAGGTCCAATCTGCGGGGCAGCTGGCGTCACACCCGTCAGTCTGCCACGAGTGAGCGAAGGACCGTCGGCAAAATGCCGCCGTTCCGGTAGTAGTCCGCCTCGCCGGGGGTATCGATCCTGACTATGGCGTCGAATCTGATCGTGTCACCTTTTGGTCGCGTTGCTGTCACCTGCACGGTTGCTGGGGCTGGGCCGTGGTTGATCGCGGTGATTCCCTTGATGTCGAAGGTCTCGGTTCCGTCAAGGCCCAGACTGCTTGCGTCTTGTCCCTGCGGGAACATCAGCGGGAGCACGCCCATCCCGATCAGGTTGGAGCGGTGGATCCGCTCGAATGACTCAGCGATGACAGCCGTAACTCCCAGGAGGGCCGTCCCCTTGGCTGCCCAGTCTCGTGACGAGCCTGTGCCGTACTCCTTGCCTGCTAGGACGATGAGCGGCACCTGGTGCTCGGCGTAGTCTGCGGCCGCCTCGAAGATCGTCGTGACCTGCTGCGTCAGGAAGTTC
>WQYN01000186.1 GCA_009781225.1 Micrococcales bacterium
AACTTCGCCCCCTTGGCCCTCGGGATCGGTGATGGTTCCGTGGAGTGCGGGGGAGAGGGGGGCGGTGACTGTGAGCGACAGGGGCGTGGAGACGTCAACGATGGGCTGGTCGGGCCCGCTCGGCCTGACAATCGTCGCGTTTGGGCCGGTGACCTCGATGTAGCCCTGGATGAAGGCTCCGCCTGGAGAGAATGAGATCGTCAGGAGGTTCGCGCTTAGGTCGCTGACGGTCCACGTGTCGTTGATCCTCGTGAGGGTGTAGTCCACACCTGGTCGCAGCCAAATGGCGCCGCCGCCGGCGCGGTCGTAGAGCTCGACGAGAGCGTTCGTAGTTACGTAGTTTGGGGCGGTGTTGAGTGCGGATCCATCGAGTCGGGTGGCGGTGAGGGTGAAGGTGTAGCCGGCATTGTGGGAGGTGGGAGTGGTTGGGGCTGCGGTCGCGAGGCCTTGGGCGAGAAGTGCAAGGCCGATCACTGCGGCGCAGAGGAGCACAGCGCTGCGGGCGGAGATGCGAGAACTCATCGTTGGGCTCCTTTGGGGTCTAGTGCAGCAGGGCACCGTGGCGGCGGGCCGCGGTCCTAAGCCCTTCATCGAACGAGGCTACATGGCCACCCAGGGCGAGGGCGGTGGCAAGCACAACGGCGTCGGGCATCTTGAGGGAGGTCATCGTGCGCACGCGCGCCAGGTGAATGGGCCAGCGTTCGCCCGGGGCATCGACGACTCTGATCTGAAGGTTGTCGTCGTCAAGGCTCCCTGTGAGCCATGCCCAGTGCTCGTCGACCGTTCCAAGTCGAACCGGGTGCACCATGTACTCCGCGAGCGTAAGGCTGTGGATCACGAGACTCCCGAGGTGGGCTGCGATGATGCTGACGGCTTGCGCGTGGTGAGCGTCTGTGGGCTTGCTGTATCCCACGAGCACGGAGTTGTCGAGGATGAGCATCACGAGGGCCACTCAGCACGATTGTCGTCGAGGAAGGTCTCGGGAATGGCATCGCCCAGCGTATGGGCGAGCCGATGTGCCACACCTTCTGCGATGCGTGTTGCACGCTGCTGCGGCGTCTCGAGGCTGCGAGCCCCTGCGGCCATAAGGTTGATCGCTAGCGTTGCATCCGGCTCTCCAGGCCACCGGCGTGAAGCTTCTGCGAGTAGGTGCGCTACGGGAGGGGTGTGGGTAATCGTGGTTCGTTTGAGTGTCGTCGGCATGCCGTCAGTGTAGCACCACGCGCGGCGGGGTGCGGCACCCGGGCGGCCGGGGGAATTGTGAGACGCGCGGGGGGTGGTTTTGGGCTGGGGAGCGCTGTCACTATACTCGGGGGGGCAAGACGCCGGTTGTCGCGTTCCATGGCGATCTTTTGGGACCACGTGATCGCTGTCTGAGTGGGGCGCGGGGACTGGAGACCAAAGGGAGGGACGCGCCTTGGCGGCTAAACACAGAGCTGAAGTGCCATCATCGGGAACCCGGGCCGTAGGAGCATTGCTCGCGGCCGGACTGACCCTGACGGGCTTGGCGGTGGCGATGCAAACCCAGGCAGCCGAGACGGTGCCCTTCGCCCCACGATTCACCGCCAACGCCAATGGGGCCATCGCCACCATCGGCAACACGCTCCTCATCTGTAGGCCCGGCACCGCCTGCACCCAAGGGCTCGACGGGCAGGGATCGTACGTCAACAACAACGACTTTGAGATGCTCATGCTCAACGCCGACCCTGCGGCACCACCTTCGATGAAGAACTCCTCGTCATCGAGGCTGACCCTGCCTACGGGAGCCAGCGTCCTGTGGGCGGGACTGTATTGGGGGGCACGAATCACCGCCGGCACCAACGGAAACCCATCCGAAGGCAACCGGGCGCAGATCTCGTTCAAACCCCCCGGGCGGGCCGCCTACCAAACGTTGACCTCAACCGTGCACTTCGGCCCCAACACCGGCGGCGGCAACGCTTACCAAGAGTTCGCCGACGTCACCTCCCTGGTGACAACAGCAGGCTCTGGGGAGTACTGGGTGGGCGACATCTCAGCGGCCACCGGCTATGACCGATACGCCGGGTGGGCGCTTTCCGTCGCCTACAAAGCCCCCAGCCTGCCCTATCGAAACCTCGTCATCTTCGACGGATTTACCTCCGTGAGCAGCGGCAGTCCCCAAACTGTGACGATCTCCGGATTCCGCGCGCCGCCCGCCGGGCAAGTTGACGCCGAACTCTCTATCGTCGCCTATGAAGGAGACCGAGGACTGACCGGCGACTTCGCGCGTCTCAACAACGCCCAGCTCGCCACAGGCCTGACCCCCAACAACAACTTCTTCAACTGCACCAACGAGGTCAACGGCACCAACGTCACGGCCAGAACCCCCGCCCACGTCAACATGCTCGGCTTCGACGTCAAGACGGTCGGCACCACCAACGTCATTGGCAACAACGCCACGTCGGCCACCTTCACGTTCGGCTCCAGCGGCGACCAATACTTCCCCGGCGTGCTCGCCACCTCGATCAATCTCTACGCCCCCGACTTCACCGCCTCCTCAAAGACGGCCGTCAACCTCGATGGGAACACCCCCGCCTTGCCCGGCGACACCATCCAGTACACCGTTTCCTACGTCAACTTTGGTCAAGACCACGCCGACAACTCGGTCTCTCAGGACACGATTCCCGACGGGGTGACCTACGTCCCCGGCTCTCTCAAACTCGCCGACGCGGCCAGCACCCCGCTCACCGACGCCAAAGACGGCGACCAAGGCGAGGTGGTTGGTGGCGTTGTCACCGTGCGCCTCGGGCAAGGGGCAAATGGCACTCGGGGGGGAAGAATCGGCATCGGAGAACGCTACGGCTACACCTTCCAGGCAACGGTCGATACCAAAGCGGCCGGTACCACGGTCAAAAACTACGTGAACCTCACCTACACGATGGCCACCACGGGCGCGCCCGGCGACTACGGGCACGGCCCGGCCATCACCGACGTCGGATACCTCGCCGACGTGGAGATCACCAAGACCATGAGCCCGCTCCAGGCCGTCGCCGGGCAGACGGTCACCGCGACGCTCACCGTGCGAAACCACGGTCCGACCGCCGCCACGGGAATCGTGGTCACCGACACGTTGCCGCCCGGGCTCATCGCCGAAAGCGTCGTGGTCTCCAGTGGGCAGGCGTGCGCTACGCCACCGGCCCCGAGCACGCCGGCGAGTTCCGCCATCGTGCGCTGTGGGGTGGGGAATCTCGCAGTGGGAGGGAGCGCGAGCGTGACGATTGTCGCGCGGATTCCGGCGACGGCGAGCGCGGGGATGGTGACGAATGTCGCGAGCGTGACCAGCCAGTCCACCGACCCCAACCTCGCCAACAACCTCGCCTCCGCCTCGGTCGAGACGAGCCGCCGGGCCGACCTCGCGGTCACCAAGACCGCCTCGCCCACCGCGCCCACGCCCGGTGCCACGGTCGCCTACCAGATCGGCGTCACCAACAACGGGCCGTCCACTGCGGTCGACGTCATCCTCGCCGACATTGTCCCCGAAGCCAGCCGCGCGCACCTCACCCTCTTGGGCGCAACCCCCGGCGCAGGCGTCACCTGCCCGCCGTCGATCACCACCGCGAGCGTGGCCCTGTGCACCATCCCCACGCTCGCCGTCGGTGCCACACGCACGATGACGGTCCAAGCCCAGGTGCATCCGGCCACACCGCAGGGCACCACTATTCCCAACACGGCCACTGTGACCGCGAACACGCCTGATCCGAATATGTCG
>WQYN01000187.1 GCA_009781225.1 Micrococcales bacterium
GAGGAGTTCCTGAAGGCTCAGGAAGAGGACGACGAGATGCCGGCGAGGTGATCGCGGGCAGCGAGGGCGAGGCTGGTCAGGGCGGCCGCGGTTCTCGACCCAGGTGTTGTCGACCCAGGTGTTATCGGCCCAGGTGTTCTCGACCCAGGTGTTCTCGACCTTGCGTGCTCCCGCCTTGCCTGGTTCCCCGCCCCGCTCTTACGGTCTCGCGTTCCGGTGCGGGTTGCCCGTGAGATCGGCGCCCGGAAGGGAACTTGCATCGTGCGAGCCGCCTCAGTCTTGCCGGTAGAGCGTCGGCGCATATATTCGGCATGTACGCCGAATTTACGTCGAATTTTGTAACAGCGTCGTGAAGCGCGGGGATTGCCCGCGCACACCCCGCAGGGAGCGGATCGGACATGCGTGACCCCGTTGATACCTACTACGGCTATGTGATCCCCATGGTGGTGGAGCAGACCAACCGGGCGGTCTTCCAGCATGACATTTTCTCGCGCCTCCTCAAGGAGCGGATCATCTTCATCACTGGCGTGGTGGAGGACAACATGGCAGCGAGCGTGGTCGCCCAGCTCCTGTTCCTGGAGGCGGAGAACCCCAAGAAAGAGATCTCGATGTACATCAATTCGCCCGGCGGCGTCGTAACGGCCGGCCTTGCGATGTACGACACCATGCAGTTCATCCGCCCGCCGGTATCGACGCTGTGTACCGGCCAGGCGGCCTCGATGGGGTCGCTGCTGCTTACGGCCGGCCACAAGGACATGCGCTTTGCGCTGCCCAATGCGCGCATCATGTGCCACCAGCCGTCCGGCGGGTTCCAGGGCCAGGCGAGCGACATCATGATTCATGCTCAGGAGATCCTCAACGTCCGCAAGCGGCTGAACGAGATCTACGTCAAGCATACCGGCCAGCCGCTCAAGAAGATCGAGGACGCACTGGAGCGCGATCAGTTCTTCACCGCGGACGCGGCGAAGGAGTTCGGCCTCGTGGACCGGGTCATCGAGAAGCGGCTCGAAGACATCGACACCGCCAGGTCGTGAACAGCACGCGATGAAACCGGCAGACCCCGTGTTGCGTTTCGTCGCCCTGTTGTGCAATGCCCGGTCGTGCGGGGTGATGTTCCCTTCACGTTCCGATTCGGGGGCGGGCCGCTTCACGCACTTGTGTTGCACCGCCGTCGGGGTCATTGTTAAAATCTATGGTCGAGAGATCCGCGGTTGACGGCTTTGCGGTGAGTACGCGTGTCGCGTTGGTCGCGTTAATGGAATCTTGATTATGTTTCCGTTAGCGTGTTCGATCATGGTCGGGAAGGGTGTGGTCGTCTGTTCTCGTGCAGGATGTGTTTTCGTGCAGGATGGACGTCAGGCCGGATCAGCCGGGGGTGGGACTTGGGAGAGGCCCGCATACGCAAGGTCAGGGTGCGCGAAGCGGAGTCGACTGGAGCGATGATGGAATGACTAAGCCGGGCGGCAACGATTCGAAAAACACGCTGTACTGCTCGTTCTGCGGCAAGAGCCAGCATGAAGTACGCAAGCTTATTGCGGGCCCCACGGTCTTCATCTGCGACGAGTGCGTCGAACTGTGCATGGACATCATCCGCGAGGAGAGCAAGTCCTCGCTGGTCAAGACGCGCGATGGCATCCCGACGCCCAAGGAAATCCGCAAAGTCCTCGACGACTATGTCATCGACCAGGATCATGCCAAGAAGGTGCTGTCGGTAGCCGTCCACAACCACTACAAGCGGCTCAACCACCAGACCAAGCACAACGACGTCGAACTCGCCAAGTCGAACATCCTGCTGATCGGTCCGACCGGGTCGGGCAAGACGCTGCTCGCGCAGACGCTCGCCCGCATCCTCGACGTGCCGTTCACCATGGCGGACGCGACGACGCTGACCGAGGCGGGCTATGTCGGCGAGGATGTCGAGAACATCATCCTCAAGCTGCTGCAGTCGGCCGACTACAACGTCGAGCGCGCCCAGCGCGGCATCGTCTACATCGACGAGATCGACAAGATCAGCCGCAAGTCGGACAACCCCTCCATCACCCGCGACGTGTCGGGCGAGGGCGTCCAGCAGGCGCTGCTCAAGATCATGGAAGGCACCGTGGCATCGGTTCCGCCCCAGGGCGGGCGCAAGCACCCGCAGCAGGAATTCCTTCAGGTTGACACCACCAACATCCTGTTCATCTGCGGCGGCGCCTTTTCCGGACTGGAGAAGATCATCTCGGCCCGGGGCCGGTCGACCTCGATCGGGTTCGGTGCCAAGGTGGCGGCCCCCGAAGACCGCAGGACCGGGGAGATCTTCCGTAACGTGGAGCCCGAGGATCTCCTGAAGTACGGCCTGATCCCGGAGTTCGTCGGGCGGCTGCCGGTGCTGGCGACGCTCGAGGACCTCGACGAACCGGCGCTCAAGCGCATCCTGCTTGAGCCCAAGAACGCGCTGGTGAAGCAGTACCAGCGGCTGTTCGAGATGGAGAACATCGATCTCACCCTCGCGGAGGAGGCACTCGGGGCGATCGCTCGCAAGGCTATCGAGCGCAAGACTGGCGCCCGCGGGCTGCGGTCGATCATGGAAAGCATCCTGCTCGACACGATGTTCGACCTGCCAAGCCTCGAAGGCGTGGAAGAGGTGGTGATTTCCAGGGAGGTGGTCGAAGGCACGGCGCGCCCGCTGTACATCTACGCCGACCGTGGCGATGCGGCCGCCAGCGTCTCCAGCGCGTCCTGACCTGGCGGCGGTTGAACCTGTCCTTGTCGAACCGCGTCTCATGACATGAGTGAGTCTGGACAACAGTTGAGTCTCGACAAGAGTTAAAGTCTCGCGATCGAGACCCGTCACGCCTTGCGGCGGCAAGGACGGGTTTGTGGTTCCTCCCGGCCGCCCCTGCACACCGTCCCGTCCCCCTGAGGACCCCCGGTTCAGGACGACCCCTGGTTCGGGGACGACTTGGTTCGGGGACGACTTGGTTCGGGTGGGAGGCGAGGCGACTGCTTGACACGTCCGTGACGATTGCCACCTATAACACCAGGGTGGTTAGGTGGCGCTCCGCAGGAAACGGGTTCTCATCGGTGGTCCGGATCGGTGGCCGGTGGGTCCCGGTCGGTGGTCCGGGCAGGTCAGGCAGGCGCAGTCAGGCGGGCCAATCAGGGCAGGCAGCAGTTAGCGGCTTTTATCTTAATCCTTCCGTCACAAGAGCACTCCGGGTCTGCGGTGAGCCAAGTGGGTGGGACCGGAGGGGCAACCAAGAAGGGAATCCGGGTCATGACAACCCAATCGAAACCTCGCCCTCTCCCTCCGCCTGGCGAAGTGCGCTCCTATCCGGTGCTGCCGTTGCGCGACATCGTGGTGTTTCCCCACATGATCGTTCCCCTGTTCGTGGGACGCGAGAAGTCGATACGGGCGCTCGAAGAGGTCATGCGCTCCGACATCTACATCCTGCTCGCCACGCAGAAGAACGCCTCCGACGACGATCCGGCGACCGATTCGATCTACGAGGTCGGGACGCTCGCGAGCGTGCTGCAGCTCCTCAAGCTGCCCGACGGCACCGTGAAGGTGCTGGTGGAGGGCGCCGCGCGGGCGCGGGTTCGCAGGTTCGGCGACCGTAGCGAATATTACGAGGCTGAGGCCGTCATTCTCGCCGATGACCTGGGCGAGAAGGTCGAGGCCGAGGCGATGGCGCGCACGGTGGTCAACGAGTTCGAAAGCTACGTCAAGCTCAACAAGAAGATC
>WQYN01000188.1 GCA_009781225.1 Micrococcales bacterium
CGGACTTTGCGGCGCGCGGCTGGATCAAAGTCGCCCTGCGCGGAGTCGACCTCCTCGACATCGACCGCCTCGACCGCCGCGCCCAGTAACGCCGCGCCCCGGGTTGCTGGGGTGATGGGTCGCTTTGGCGTGGTTGGCGTGGCTGACATCGGGTGATGCACACGGGTGATGCGCACGATGGCGAGGTCTCGCGCGCGTGGTTGTCGCGCCATCGTTCGTGGTTGGCGTGGGGGGATGCGCACGATGGCGAGGCGATCTTCACGCTTTCACCGCGCCGATCGCTCGGGGTCGCCCGCTGTCCCGCGTATCCTGGGGGGCATGTCAAAAGGGTCCTTGGCGGCGTTTGCCGCGAAAAAGACCGGGAAGTGGGTGATTGGCCTCGCGGCCTTCACCGCGCTGTCGGTTGCTGCGGGGGTGCTGGCTTCCGGCTTCATCCTGCCGGGTGTGGCGATTGTGAACGCGTCGGCGAAGGGCGCCATCGACATCTTCGATGCGCTGCCTGACCAGCTGGGCGAGGAGATCATTGCCCAGCGCTCCTATATCTACTGGAGCGACGGCTCGCTCATGGCGACGTACTTCGACGAGAACCGCCAGGTGGTGCCGCTGAACCAGATCTCGCAGCACATGCAAAACGCGGTGATCGCCCTGGAGGACAAGAGGTTTTGGGAGCATGGGGGGATTGACCCGCCGGGCATGCTTCGGGCGTTCCTCAACAACATGTCGGGCAAGGCTGTGCAGGGCGCGTCGACGCTGACCCAGCAATACGTCAAGAACGTGCTCGTCGAGCGGGCGGCGTACGCCGATGACGCGGAGGCGGCGCGGCAAGCCACCGAGGAGTCGATCTCCCGAAAGCTTCGCGAGGCGAAGACCGCGATGACGGTGGAGAAGAAGATCGGCAAGGAGCGGGTGCTCGAGGGGTACCTCAATATCTCGCCGTTTGGGGCGCGGGTCTACGGGGCGCAGGCGGCGGCGAAGTACTACTTCGGTGTGGATGCCGCGGATCTGACGCCCGTCCAGGCGGCGACGATCGCGGCGACCGCTCAGAACCCGATGAACCTGGACCCCACGCGGAATCCAGAGAAGAACCAGTCTCGGCGCGACACGGCGCTGAAGGTCATGATGGACGAGGGCTACCTCACGAAGGCGCAGTACGACGAGGCGGTGGCCCAGGCCGTGGAGGACACGCTCGACGTCCATCCGATCACGGTCGGATGCGAGGAGGCGAATAAAAAGGCGGCGGGCTTCTTCTGCGACTATGTCGTCCTGGTGATCCGCAACAGCCCGGAGTTTGGCAAGACGCCGGCCGAGCGGATCAACCTCCTGCGGCGCGGCGGCTTGCGGGTGTCGACGACGCTGAAGAAGAAGACCCAGAAGATGGCCTACGACGCCGTGGTCAATACGATCCCGGTCAATGACTCCTCGGGCGTGGCGATCGCCCTTAGTGCCGTCGAGCCGAAGACCGGCAAGATCCTCGCGATGGCGCAGAACCGCGACTACGTCGCCGTAACGGCCACGAAGAAGAACAAGCGCGCGACGGCCGTCAACTACAACACGGACCAGCAGTTTGGCGGATCGACGGGCTTCCAGGCGGGGTCGACTTTCAAGCCGTTCATCCTTGCGGAGTATTTGAACGAGGGGTTCTCCTTGGGGCAGAAGTTTCCCGGCCTCAAGCACGACTGGGGGAACTCGGTGTGGAGGGCGAAGGGGTGTCTTCCTGAGGACGATGATGCCTACCACCTCACGAGCAAGTGGGATGTGCCGAATGTGACGAAAGGCAACGCGACCACGGACGCCATCGCGGCGACCGCCAACTCGGTGAACACGGCCTACGTCTACATGGAGTCCAAGGTCGATCTGTGTTCGGCGACCAAGCAGCTGGAGAAGATGGGGATCCATCGGGCGGATGGCCAGCCGTGGTTTGTGCGCCCCTCAATGGTGCTGGGAACCAACGAGGTCGCCCCGCTGACGATGGCTGCCGGCTACGCGACGTTCGCGGCCGGCGGGATCTACTGCAAGCCCATCGCCATCACAAAGGTCACCGACGCCGACGGCAAGGAACTACCCGTTCCCGAGGCGAACTGCAAGAGGGCCATGAAGGCCGATGTTGCGTGGGGAGTCGCCAAGGCGATGCAGGCCGTGATGACCCACGGCACCGGGACCCTGGTCGCTCTGAAGGGCGGGCGACCCCACGCAGGCAAGACTGGAACGACCGACGAGCAGGTGGCAGTGTGGTTCGGGGGGTTCACCCCGCAGGTGGCGACTGCCGTGTGGGCCGGGTTCTCTGAAGCATCCAAGAAGCTGCAGAACATTTCGATCAACGGCGAGTTCTACACCAAGGCGACGGGTGGGCGCCTTCCCGGCAAGGCCTGGAGATTCTTCATGGAGGACTACCTCGAAGGGAAGAAGGCGATCCCCTTCCCGGAGCCCAACGAGAAGATCACCCGGGGAGAAGAGATCACCGTGCCCAAGGTCGTCGGGTTGGACCTCCCGGCGGCTCGACTCAAGGCCGAGGAAGAGGGTTTCCTTGTGGCCGAAGGCCCGAACGACTGGTGCGACGACCAGCCGGCCGGCCGCATTTGCACCCAGCGCCCCGAGGCCGGGCAGAAGCTGCGCCTGTCGGAAGCCTCCACCATCACCGTCTTCCTGTCCAAGGGCCCAGAGCCTCCTGAGAACAAGGACGACAACCCCTTGATCGAGCCGACCAAGAAGCCGGGCAAGGGGGGGTCGGGCAAGAAGCCGGGGAAGAAGAGCACCCCGACACCCAAGGAAGACACGTCCCGACCTCGATGAGACGGCAGTTGTGGTGGAGTGCCTGTGTGGATAGGGTCGCGGGTCGTCCTGGTGCCCGTGAGGGGCGCGGTCCGAGCTTGATGAGGTGGTGCTGGCGTGCATGTTTGGTTGGGGTAGCGGGCCTCGCCTACGCTCGCCTCGAGTCCGAATGGTGTGTTCTTCGGCGATACCACCTCCCCGTCCTCCCGCCCGGGGCTGGCGAGCTACGGATTCTCCACCTGTCTGACCTGCATCTATCCTCCAACGCTTCCTCGCGCCGGCGTGCACGCTGGGTTCAGGGCCTGGCCGACCTGCAGCCGGATCTCGTCATCACGACCGGGGACAACCTCGCCCTGCCCGACGGCCTGCCCGTGGCGCTCGACGCCCTTGACCCGCTGCTGGACGTCCCCGGGGGCTTCGTCTTCGGCTCGAACGACTACTACGCTGCACGTTTCGGAAACCCCGCCTCCTACCTGGTCACCCAGTTTTCCCCCGCCGCCCGAGCCCGTCGCGAGGCCGCCCTCGCCGCGCAGACGACCGCTCCCCCCGACCTGCCTTGCGAGGAACTCCGCGCGGCCCTTGTAGCGCGAGGCTGGCACGACCTCAACAACGCCCGCGCGACCGTGGAGGCCGCCGGGATGGAGATGGACCTAGTCGGTCTCGATGACCCCCACATCGCTCGCGCTGTCCTTCCCACTTCTGCGGGCTCTGTGGGAGGCGCACCGTTGCGTATCGGCGTGGTCCACGCCCCGTATCGGGCGGCCGTCAATGCCCTGGTCGGGGACGGGGCCACCCTCGTCTTGGCCGGCCACACGCATGGGGGACAGCTCGCGCTGCCCGGTTGGGGCGCCATCGTCTCCAACTGCGATCTGCCCCCGCGCATGGCCAAGGGGCTGC
>WQYN01000189.1 GCA_009781225.1 Micrococcales bacterium
CGGCGTCGTCTCCGGCACCGTCCGTGCCGGGTCTGACGGATCTGTTTCGGAAGGGCTTGAATCTCCCGAGCCCAGCGGACCGGCTCTTGTCATCCGCTCAAGAGCATTTGAGCGTGTCGGCGATCTGAGTGGTCAGGTTACGAACCTGGGTTCCGAGAGTGTCGAGGTTCGTGCCGAGGTCGGTAAGCGACCGGGAGCTCTTTAACTCCGCGATCGTGTTCGTCATTTCGGCTATTGCTGGGCGGAGCGCCTGGCTCTGCTCAGCTCTAAGAGCTTGCGCGGACTTCTCCAGTTGGGTGAAGGCTTCACTTACACCCGCAACATGCGTTCTCGCCTCGCCGAAGTTCCCTGATCGTAGGCTTGTTATTACCGTCGACACTTCACTGTTGAGCGCCGCGCGGTCGTCGCAGACCTTCTGCGATGCAGACGGACCGCCGCTTCCGCAACCACCGAGCACACCACCGAGAAGCACACATACGGCTACGGCTATCACAGCTCTACCCGCCCAGACTCGCTGTCCCTGATGCAGGGGTCGCGGTCCGAGGACCCCTGGTCGAGCCCGGGAGGGCGATGTCAGGCCGTGCGAAGGGGCGAGTTTCATGCTTTCGCGGACGGCGGGCATCCACCACAGCGGTGGTCGCCCACGCCCTGCTCCCAGTTTAACGCTAGCAACGATGGCGGATCTCAGCAATTAGAGGTTTGTGACCCCGATGGGCGAGGAGCAATTTACTGGTAAGGGACCATGCTGGGTCAGGAGGTCGACCGCCACGACCTGCGAAGGTGCCCGGTCCGGCCGACTGTCGCAATATGCATAGTCGGGTGAGGAGGTCAGGTTTAGAGTGGCTTAGCCTTGAGATGAGTGCGAGGCCGCCTTTTATGCTCGAAACGCCTAGACACCTTCAAGCTGTGTACGCGTCCCAGACAGTTGGTCTCGATATCGTATCTTCCGAAACGTTCGGCTTCCGTAGCGTATCTCCCGAACAGATGTCGGGGCCGGTCTCGAGGCATGAGTTGTCCAGGCTGTTGGATGACGCGGGCCCGACCGTGTACGGCCTCCCCGGTTCCGACCTGATGCGCGAACGCGTACAAGACGTCATCACTCGGGCCCTGACCGACCGTTCCAGGGTCGAGGTGCATGAAGTGGATACCATCTTGAACGCCGAACACGAGATCGGTGAGTACCTCGTTCGAAATCAACTCGGCGATCCGTTTGCTGAACAGCGTGCGCGGTGCATTGACGTTTTGACCCGCCTACGGGTGGAGCTGATCTCCATCCCCGGCCTGGAAGAACAGGGGCCCGCAGACCACGCCGGCCAGAGTTCGGCGTTGGGGCTTCGGATCCGCGCCGCCCGCCGGAATGCGGGACTGACTCAGGTTCAACTCGCCGACAAGCTGGAGGTTCACCAGGGGACGATCGCCCGCTGGGAGAGGGGTGTGCTGGCTCCGAACTACCGGCACCGTTGGCGGCTCGCGGACCTTTTGGGTGGGCGACCCGCCGACTACGAAGCGTGGATCGCGTGACCGGGGCCCAGCGGAAGGGCGTCACCTGGGGCGGAGGGGCGCGGCGGCTGCGACCCGCCGTGTCGAGCATCTACGAGTTGAACCCGCCAAGCGAGGGGACCGGTGCTGCTCCTTAAGACCGGCGAAGGGCACCTTTCACAAGTGTGTCATCACCTGCTTGGACACCCGGATGGCTGAGCTGCCTCCACCACGGAAGGCCCGCGGTGGGGTACTCATCGTCGGAGGCGGTTTCGGGGGCGTCACGGTGGCCCGCGAGCTGGGCTGGCGCGGGGCAACCATCGTCAACGTCCAGAACTCGATGCTCTTTACCCCGATGCTCCCCGAGGTGGCAGGGGGCATCATCGATATGCGGAACGCGATGACCCCACTGGCGATGGTGTGTCCCCACGCTGAGATCATTCCGGGCCGGGTCACTGACCTGGCCCTTAAGCATCGCCACGCCGAGGTGCAGACCGACGGCGGACTGCGACTGCGCATCGAGTACGACAACGTTGTGGTCGCCGTCGGCGCCGTGCCGCGCACGTTTCCGATTCCCGGGCTGACTGAGTACGCCGTCGGCTGCAACACGGTGCTCGACGCGCTGTACCTGCGCAATCAGCTTCTGCGGCTGCTTGCAGCTGCAGAGGCCGAGCCGGACCCCGAACGGCGGCGCCGCCATCTGACCTTCGTCTTTGTTGGAGCAGGCTTCGCCGGTGTCGAAGCGCTGGCCGAGTTGCACTGCTTGGCCCAAGACGCCCTGCGCTATCACCCGACATTGCGGGATGTTCCGCAGCGGTGGATCCTCGTTGAAGGGGCGCCGAAGATCCTGGGTCAGATTCCTTCTCGGCTGGGACAGTATGTCCAGGATCGACTCGGGCAGCTGGGTGTCGAGTTGCGACTTGGCACTCGTCTGGTGACCGTCGTTGACGGACGGGCGGCACTTAGCGACGGCACCGAATGCGATGCGGGAATGATCGTGTGGACCGCCGGGGTCAGGGCCAACCCTGTCGTTTCTCACTTCGGCCTTCCCCAGGACGAGCGGGGTCGCGTCCCCGTCGGACCGACCTTGCAGGTCGAGGGATATGACGACGTGTGGGCCCTGGGCGACTGCGCCGCAGTACCCAACGAGGCAAACCACGGCGACATTGACCCGCCCACCAGCCAGCACGCCTTACGCCAGGGCCGGCGCCTCGGAAAGAACCTCCTCGCTCTCCAGGAAGGCCGGGCCCCGCAGTCATACAACTTCCGCTCGTTGGGACAGGTCGCCACCCTGGGGCGCAAGGAAGGTATCGCCGACCTGCGCGGCATTCGACTGACGGGGCTTTCCGGGTGGCTCGCGGCGCGTGCTGTTCACCTGATGCAGGTCCCACGCAGACCCCAGCGGATCGGAGTGATTGGGAACTGGGCTGCTTCCCTTTTTTTCCCCGGCAATCTTGTGACGGTGGCCGGTCTTGTCGATGCTCCCTCTCTGGGAACTGGATCGGCTCCGCCGGTGGCGAGCCCGGTCCGCCTTCCAGAACCTCCGAACGCTGCCCCGCTGATCGAGGATGGCGGCCATTTTTGCCGGTGATCCTTCGAGGTTCCTGTGAGCCAGGCGCGGTCGTCGCCAACCGACGCCCCGAGTCGGCAGACTCTATTCGGCATCGGTTCGACCCAGAAGATGATCTTCGCCGGCGTCAAGGAGGCCTCGCAGTGCCATGACCACGCATCAGTCGACGTCATCGATCACGGCGTCCCGTTCTCGCAAGGACTTGCAAGCCACAGAGGTTGAACGTCGGGAGTCCGGGAGGGCCGCGAGGAGGAGAGTGCGACGCAGCGATCTCGGCGGGTGGTCGCACAGCGACCGCCAGCAGGACCCACTGCAGTCGCTCTTTGCCCAAAACGCGATACGGGACCCGCGCCTCCTCCCCTTGCGGTATGAACGGATGGCCATCTCGCCCTGGAACTACTACCGTGGCGCCGCCGCGGTGATGGCAGCCGACCTGGGGTCCCAGCCGCACAGCGGACTCATGGTCCAGCTTTCCGGCGACGCGCACGTCCTGAATTTCGGTCTATGGGCCACGCCGGAGCGGAACCTCTTATTCGACCTGCGAGACTTCGACGAGACCCTGCCCGGACCGTTCGAGTGGGACGTGAAGCGCCTCGCCGCCAGCCTGGTCGTCGC
>WQYN01000190.1 GCA_009781225.1 Micrococcales bacterium
CCTAACGAAGATGCCCACCTACAAATCCACGAAACCCACCATCGCGACCATCGACAAGACCGGCCTGGTCACCGGCAAGAAGAAAGGCAAGACCAAGCTCACCGTCACCCTCGCCGGAAAGAAAACCACCGTCATCGTCCGCGTCACCTAACCCCCAAGGCCCGCATCCAGACCGACAGCTCCGCCAACACCCGAGGAGCCCACGTCCTGATCGGAAGCGCCCGGCTCCTATCCAGGCGCGGAGATGGCGTAGGTGGTGTTGCGCGCGCCATGGCCACCGTTCATCGAGACCAGTCCCTGTTTGAGGAGTTTGCCGAGCGCATGGCGGGCCTGCGACATGGTAAGGCCGCAGCTCTCGGCGATGGCCCGTCGGTCGAGCGGCCCGTCGGCGATGGCGGCGAGGATTCTCGTGGGGGCGTCCATCCACGCAGGTCCTGCCCCGTTGGCGTGTGCCGCCACTGCGCTGTCGGCCCGGGGACGCAGGAGAACGGCGGCGAAACTGACGCCTTTGTCGATGAAGATCGGGGGTTCGGCATGCCAGGCCGCAAGGGCGCGTTGGACTTCGCCGATGCCACCACCTTCACCTTCGATGACCCGTGCTCCTTCGGCAGTGGTCGCGGCGGTGCAGATGCCGTAGAGGTATTCATTGACCGCCGACTTTCCGCCCGGCAGGCCTAGCTGAGTGCGGCTCACGCCCCACAGTCCTCCGGGGTTGGAAATCACCAGGCGGTCCTCGCGAAGCCGAATCTCCACGCGTTTGGACTGAGTGTGTGGTCCCAGGTCGCGGTGGACAAGCGCGTTGGCAACCAACTCACGCAGGGCCGACCAGGGTAACTCGGGGTGGTCGTAGTTGTGACCATCAGCGCCGACTCGCACCCCGAGGCGCAAGTTGCGTCGCAGCCACACCATGCAGTCGTCCAAAAGGACAGGAATCGGGCCATCAAAGTGTGCCAGATCCACCAGACGGTCCAGAGAGCCGGGCGCGTTCACAACGGCGGCGGTCACCGACAAGCTCGGAGCAAACTGCTGCGGATACGCTCCCAGCGCGTAGAGCCCACCCACAGTAAGTTGGGGACCATCAGGAACCAGGACACCCTTGCGGCGCAGAAGAGTCTGGTCATCTGCACTCGCCATCAGCCGCGACGAGGCACGGGCATTGCCAACAAACGTCTCCACCAGTTTCGGATCCAGGTCATTCTCCGTGGTTCCTTCGACGCGAGCGATGTCGTGCCGTGGCCTGTCCCTCAGGGCGAGTATCTGCTGTTCTTCCTGGGCGCTCATCACGTAGTCGCCATCGGCCTGGCGAAGATACGCCCTCCCTTTGACCCGGCAGGGCCTTGCGCTCGGCGGCAGCCCCGCCACTTTCGCCACCACGATCTGCGCGCCGTTGATCGGCACCGTCTCGAACGAGACGACCACGGGGGGAACGACAGCGGTGCGCGCCTGGGCGGCGATTCCCTTTTCCATCGCTGCGGGTTCTGCCACACCGACGGGGGCAAAGTCTCGACCCTCGTCCAGGCCCACGATGATCAGCCCGCCGTCCGGCATGTTCCCGAAGGCACACAGCGTTTCGGCCAGGTCGGGCCGGCCTCCGGGGCCGCGCTTCACCTCGACCGAGGTGGAGTCGCCCCCATGGGCTCGCAGGTCCGCGATCAGCGCCAACAGCGCCGCAGTGTCCCAAGACATGAAAGCATGCTACCCCCCAGAGCGCGACCTTCGCACTCTAGAGTGTCACTCTCGCACTCTAGAGTGTCACTCTCGCCCCCCAGAGTGCGACTTTCGCACTCTAGAGTGTCACTTTCGCACTCTAGAGTGCCAACGAGAGAGCCGAAGTCGATCGAGCTTTGCGCCTGGTCATGGGCTTGTTCTAGACCGGCCATCGTCGATGCGATACAGTCATACCTTTACTGGGTGTCTCGCTTGAGAGAGGTGTCGTGACGTGTCGGTGATCAAGGACCGTAGGCGCTCGCTGGGCCTCACGCAGCGCGATCTCGCCTCACGGATGGGGGTGACGGTTTCGGCGGTGAGCCAGTGGGAGAGGGGCGAGGACTCCGGCTCGGCCACGCTGGGGACCATCAACTCCGCGCTTGAGGCAATGGGTGCTCGGGCGGCGGTGCTCGCCGTCCCGGCCGATCCACCCTCCCCGGTCCTGTTTGACGTGGCGGACTGCGCGGGCGTTCCGGTGCGCGGGGCCGCCCACCGCGAGCGCGCACTGTTTCGCGCCCGCTCCCGCATGCGCAACGCCGCGATTGCTGGCGATGCCCTGGTCACGGGGATCGCCTTGACGCCGGAGGAGCTGTGGCTTGTCTGCGATCAGGTGACCGTAGCTGCACCTCAGCGCGAGGTCCAGCGCGCCCGCGCCATCCGAGACAGCTTCGATGCCATTGTCGCCGCCGTGAGCCGCGGCACCTACGTCCCCACAATCAGGCTCCCGGACGGACGGACCGTCGAGCCGGACGTCATCGTTCGCAGTCTTTTTCCCCGAGCCGTCCACTTCTCCGCGACGGCCATCTACAACGGAGCCGACCCGGTGACGGCGCGGCATGCGATGGGCGGGTATCTCATCGACAACGGGTACGGCTGGATCGTCCTGCGTGCTGACGTCCGAGAGGACCACCAGCGAGCCGTTGACCTGCTGGCGACCACCGGCGATGCTCGGCCGTTCGCCAAGCTCATGACTGCCTGCTACGACGAGGAGGACTAATGGGCAACGCCGGAAAAGGTGGCGCGAAACGAGGCGCTGGAGGCAGGACTGTTCCGCGGAGAGGGCCGGTTCTCCGGAGGCGGGACGGTGAACGTGCAGGGAGAAACGTTCCGCGCGCTCCCCGGCGACGCCACCCTGATGGGAGTCTTCGAGGAAGGCGTGCAAGACATCGAGCGCATCCAGCATCCCCTAGCGCGCGCCGTCACCTACGCGGCGTTCGCCGCCTACCACCAGTTCTACTTCGACGGCAATAAGCGCACCGGGCGCTTTGTGATGAACACCATCCTCATGTCCCACGGATTCGACGCGATCATGACCCCTGCCCGACTCCGGGAGGAGTACAACCGCTCGCTTGCGCAGATGTACCTCACCGATAACCTCACCCCCCATATGCGCTTCCTGGTCTGCGTCTACGACGACGGCGCTCCTCCCGCAGCATGAGAACGCGCTCTCGCCGAAGACCGCCTCGACAATGAGACCCGCCTCGCCGGGAAGAAGACCACCGTCATCGTCCGCGTCACCTAACCCACGAGGCTCACCCAGGGTCGGAGCGAAGGCTGGCTGGGTGGCATCCTTCTGCCAGGTGCCCGGTTCCGGCCCCCTTACCGGATCATTGCCCTCAGCACGTGGACGGTGGCGGGGAGGATGCGGTCGATGGCGTTCCACAGCGCCTGGTGATTGACGGTGCCATCGCCGTGGGAGGCGAGGTTCTGTGTCCCGAGGATCAGGCGAAGTGCGAGGTCGGGGTGGTCTTCGATGAACTCGTCCTCCATCCGGCTGACGGATTCGCCGAGGCGAGTGATCAGCGCCTCGACCATGAGGCCCGCATCTCGGGGATCGTGATGGTGCCGGGTCGCCGAGACGCGCGCCGCCTCATCGGCGTGGGTGACGAAGTCCTCAACGGCG
>WQYN01000191.1 GCA_009781225.1 Micrococcales bacterium
CAACGAAGACACGCTCAACACCCCTCCCCAAGCGACCTCACCACACCCACACCCGATTTCGCGATCAAAATACGTGAGGCACGCGGACACGTTTCGCGATCAACTTGACGTGAGGCAAGGCGGTCTTCGCCCACAGCGAAAGTGGGCGGCAAGGTCGTGGTGTGTGTGGTACGACCCGACACACCCCAGGATTCTGTGGAGTGCTTGGGCGCGTCATGGAGCGGACGCGAAAGCGCAGCCTGAGCAGGTGAATCGTAGCGGAACAAAAGGGTGCGCCAGCGGCGGTGCGCGGGCACCGCCGCTGGCGCTGGGTGGGGTGTTTCGTCTGTGTTGTGCTACTTGTCGTCGGCGTCGTCAGCCTCGCTCGCGGGAGCCTTGGCGTCGTCAGCCTCGCCAGCGGGAGCCTTGGCGTCGTCAGCCTCGCCAGCGGGAGCCTTGGCGTCGTCAGCCTCGTCAGCGGGAGCGTCGGAGTCTTCCTTGGCGAGTTCCTCGGAGGCGAGGCCATCTGCCGAGGCGTCAGCGCCGTCATCGTCCGTGGTTTTGGGCTTGGCCTTGGGCTTGGTCGGCGGCGGGGTGCGCTTTTTCTTGGGGGTGACCGGCTCCATCACGAGCTCGATCACGGCCATTGGAGCGCCGTCGCCCTGCCGGGGGCCGATCTTGGTGATGCGGGTGTAGCCGCCGGGGCGCTCAGCCATGGCCTCGGCGATCTCGGTGAACAGGACGTGGACCACGGACTTGTCGCGGATCACGCGCATGACGCGACGGCGTGCGTGCAGGTCACCGCGCTTACCGAAGGTGATCAGGCGCTCGGCGTAGGGGCGCAGGCGCTTGGCCTTGGCCAGGGTCGTCGTGATGCGCTTGTGCTCGAACAGGCTCGTGGCCAGTCCGGCGAGCATGAGGCGTTCGTGGGCCGGCCCGGCTCCGAGCCTGGGACCCTTAGTAGGCTTTGGCATTGGTGATGCTCCTTACTGGTGGTCTGCGGGCGCCTCAGTACGCCTCGTCGCTGATGAACTCCGGGGCGTGGGCCACGGCGGTCGGGTCGAAGTCAAGGGGGGCATCCTTGAGGCCCAGCCCCAAGGCGAGGAGCTTGTCGCGCACCTCGGTGATCGACTTGGCTCCGAAGTTGCGGATATCAAGCAGGTCGGCCTCGGAGCGGGCGACCAGCTCGCCCACGGTGTGGATGCCTTCGCGCTTGAGGCAGTTGTAGGAACGGATCGTCAGATCCAAGTCCTCGATCGGGAGGGCGAGGTCGGCGGCGAGCGCGGCGTCCGTGGGTGAGGGGCCGATTTCGATGCCCTCAGCCTCGACGTTCAGCTCGCGGGCCAGCGAGAACAGCTCCACGAGGGTCGAGCCGGCAGAAGCGAGCGCGTCACGCGGGCTCATCGACTGCTTGGTCTCGACATCGACAATGAGCCGGTCGAAGTCCGTGCGCTGCTCGACGCGCGTGGCCTCCACCTTGTACGTCACCTTAAGGACCGGCGAGTAGATCGAGTCGATGGGAATCCGGCCGATCTCGGCGTCCGGAGACTTGTTCTGGACCGCCGACACGTAGCCGCGGCCACGCTCGACAGTCAGCTCGATCTCCAGCTTGCCCTTCTTGTTGAGGGTCGCGAGCTCGAGGTCGGGGTTGTGGACCTCCACGCCTGCGGGGGGCGTGATGTCGGCGGCGGTCACCTTGCCGGGACCCTGCTTGCGCAGGTACATCACGACCGGAACGTCGTGCTCGGAGGAGACCACGAGGTTCTTCAGGCGCAGGATGAGCTCGGTGACATCTTCCGTGACCCCGGAGATCGTCGAGAACTCGTGGAGCACCCCGTCAATCCGGATCGACGTGACCGAAGCCCCGGGAATCGAGGACAGGAGGGTGCGGCGCAGGGAGTTGCCCAGCGTGTAGCCGAAGCCCGGCTCGAGCGGTTCGATGACGAAGCGCGAGCGGAACGGGTCGACCTGTTGCTCGGTGAGTGTCGGACGTTGTGCAATGAGCACGGGGCTGGTTCCTTTCGTTGCGAGGCGCCCGCTATATGACGCCTGGCGGTACGGGTGCCGACCGGCGTGACCGGACCCGGGTGTCGCCGGCTAGACCCGGCGACGCTTGGGAGGCCGACAGCCGTTATGCGTCTGCGGCGTCACGTCATTGATGGAGCCCACCTCCAGGCCCGCGCCCTGGAGGGAGCGGATGGCCGTCTCGCGCCCCGAGCCTGGACCCTTGACGTAGACCTCGACCTTCTTGACACCGTGGTCCATCGCGCGCCGTGCGGCAGCCTCCGCGGCGAGCTGGGCGGCAAAGGGCGTTGACTTGCGTGAGCCCTTGAAGCCGACCTGCCCCGAGGACGCCCAGGCAATGACGGCGCCTGAGGGGTCGGTGATCGAGACGATCGTGTTGTTGAAGGTGGACTTGATGTGGGCATGGCCCAGCGGGATGTTCTTCTTGTCCTTGCGGCGGACCTTGCGAACGGCGGTCCGTGACTTCGGAGGCATCTTCTCTCAGTACTCCTGTGGCTTGTCGGTGGGCGCCTGGCCTACTTCTTGCCGGCCTTCTTCTTGCCGGCGACGGTGCGCTTGCGGCCCTTGCGGGTGCGCGCGTTGGTCTTGGTGCGCTGACCGCGCACAGGCAGGCCCCGACGATGGCGGATGCCTTGGTAAGAGCCGATCTCCACCTTCCGGCGGATGTCGGCTGCGATTTCTCGGCGAAGGTCACCCTCGACCTCGTAGTTCGCTTCGATGTGGTCACGCAAGGCGACGAGCTCAGTGTCCCCAAGATCCTTCACGCGCGCATTGGGGTCAACCCCGGTCGCGTCGAGGGTCTTGCGGGCTCGCGTCCTTCCGATCCCGAAGATATAGGTGAGCGCGACCTCGATTCGCTTATCACGCGGGAGGTCGACGCCGACGATACGTGCCATCGTGCAGTTGGCTCCTTTGGGGAGTCAGGCGGAGGTCTTCCGCGCCGCCGTCCCGTGACGGGCCCCGGCCTCCGACCGGGGGTTCGGGCCCTGGGAAGGGCACCGTGGCGGCACGCTGTGGGTCGTTGCAGCTCGGGATCCCCGAGAGGCAACAGCGGGCGTCAGCCCTGGCGCTGCTTGTGACGGGGATTGACGGAGCAGATCACCATCACGCGCCCGTTGCGCCGGATCACCTTGCAGCGATCACAAATGCGCTTGACGCTCGGCTTGACTTTCATCGTGTGTTCCTTTCAAGTGCTCACTTGTAGCGGTAGACGATCCGACCGCGGCTGAGGTCGTAGGGGCTCAGCTCGACGACTACCCGGTCCTCCGGGAGGATCCGGATGTAGTGCTGACGCATCTTGCCCGAGATGTGAGCCAAGACCTTGTGCCCGTTCGCGAGTTCCACCCGGAACATCGCGTTCGGCAACGCCTCGACCACGGTGCCCTCGACCTCGATGACGCCGTCTTTCTTCGCCATAGCCCTCCGCTACTCTCGTGGTACCTGATCACAGCCCCGCCACCCGCCAGCGCACACGCCTGTCACCAGGGCATTCGCTCAAGGGGAATGGCAGAACCGAGCGTGCGCGTCAAGACGCACACAGCCAACGGGCCATTGTACCTGATCCCCGCCCCATCCGCACCCCAACTACACCCCCGCGAACGATGA
>WQYN01000192.1 GCA_009781225.1 Micrococcales bacterium
ATCGAACTCGCACGCCGCATCGCAAGAGGATTCCGCAACCCCGACAACTACCGACTCCGCATCCTCCTCGTCACCGGAGCCCTCACATGACAACGCGCCTCCCCACCTCAAGTACGCAGAGCCCCCAAAGTTGGCATGGCCCGTCTACCATCGACTTCGTGAGTCCATCGACGCACACCTGACCATAGTGTTCGCCGCGATGGCAGCAAGTCACTGGATCGAAACCACCACCGCCGCCAAAAGTCGAGGATTGGCGTGCGCCAACACAACTATCGAGCATAGATGGTCGCGAAGTCCCGAAGCTCATCAGGATTGGCCGCCTTAACGGCGTCGAGGAATGGACTGGATACCTCGCGGGCCATTAGTGCGCCCCAGGTCTTGTCTGCGGCCTGCCGTATGCGTCGAAAGCCGTCGCGAGCTAGCAGGGGTGGTACCGCAAGGAGGAGCAGAGACAACGGCGACCACTGAAAGACCAGGACGATGGTGAGTAGCATCAGAGGCCAGAAGAGGGAGAACCGAAACTCGGCCTCGACTTTGAGTCTGTCTATCTCGGCATGAAGGTCCGGCAGCTTCATCTGGATGAGCAACTCGACCGCGCCCTGCTCTTGCTTGACTTCATGCGCAAAGCATTCTGCGAACATGCGGTACAGTTCGTGTTCTTCGCCACCAGGGAACGGGAAGTTTCTGATTGTCTTGGGGTCGTAGAGTCCATTAAATCCAGGTCGCGCCGCGCACGATGCTTCCGCCATGCGGCTCACAGGCACGGCTCCGGTTGCACAAATGTCGTCGAACTCGCTGTACAGCCAGGCGTCGAAGCGTTCTGCGGGCTGGGCCATTGGAACGCGCATGAGGTGGCGAATGGGGAGCGGTCCACGCCATGCGAGCTTCCCCCAGAACCAGGTGACTGGCCGGAAACGCCGTCGCCGGGCCGGTCTGCCCTCGTTGAGCATGTCGACTTTTTGGCGTAGCGTGTGTGGAAATCTGCGGCGTTGAAGCCATGAGGTCAGCCAGGAGAACGGCGATTTTCGGACCACCAAGAGGCTGCCCACCAGGTAGATCGCCACGATCGCGATGGTCTGCCACACCTGGGCTGGCAGTCCGAGGCTTTGGAACTGACCGACGATGCGCTGTGTGGCCGGACTGTTCACAATCCGGTCTCCTACTTGAAGCCAGAGCGAGAGCATCCAGAGCGAGACCGTCCAGAGGACGCCGGTGCTCAGCGGAGTTCGTAGCTCGCGCAGACCAGGCATCAGGGCTGAGAACATGGTGCACATCGTATCGACAACGTGTGCTGACCGGCAGCTTCACATGCACTACTCGACTCACTGGCATGGCCGGGCAGACAGCCTGACGCCACGCTGTTCCGGCTCGACGAACTGACAACGGTCCCGCACGGTAGTCCTTGGGAGGCCCGTAGGCACCCAAAGGCCAATGGTCCAGGTCTTGCCCGGCTGGCGACACCTAGGGATTCGCCGTCTGTGCAGGTCATCGAGGTTTGCGAGATGACGGCGGGTGCAGAATGTCCGCTGACCCCTGGACCATTGGCCTCTGGGTGCTTCGGGCCGGAGAAGGCAACGTTGTCAGGATGGGTATCGGCTATGGCCGGGGGAGGTGGGGGTGGTGCAAACGACCCTCTTTGAGGGTAGTCGGGTCTCCTCATGGTCGAGCGTTCCCACGTCACGGCCTTGACCTGCACCAATGCGAACAGGCGACACTCACACAGGGCGGACCCCTTCAAAGAATGACGCTTGCCTACCCCCCGGACTGCGAAGGGTGTGCGGCAGCGGGCACGCCCTCAGCAGTACCCACTCCCGCCCCCCGGTAGAGTCAACTGCGTGCAGCCGACCAATCACCTCACCGCCGTGCTCTTTGACTTTGGGCAGGTCCTTGTGGCCTGGGAGCCCTTCCGCGCCTATGAGGCCGACTACTCCCGCGAGGAGTTTGACGCCTTCCTGGCCAGGACTGAGTTCTTCGGAGAGTTCAATACCAAGCAGGACGCGGGGCGCAGCTTTGCCGAGGCCAGGCTGGAGTTTGCCGAGACCCACCCCGAGGATCTCGCCTTCTTCGACCGGTACCTCTCCCACTACGAACACACGATTGTCGGCCCTGTCCCCGGCACGGAAGAGATCGTCGCAGAGCTCCAGGCAGCCGGCATCAAGGCCTATGGCCTTACCAACTGGCCGGAAGAGCTCTTCCCGGTTGCCCTCGCGCGCATCCCCGCGATCCAAAGGCTCGATGGATACGTCGTCTCCGGCGTGGTCAAGGTGGCCAAGCCTGACCGGGAAGTCTTCGACATCGCCATCGACACGCTGCAGCTCGATCCCCCCACGACCCTCTTCGTGGACGATCATCACCCCAACATCGAAGCCGCCGATGCCCTAGGCTTCCAGACTCACCTCTTCACCACCCTCGCCCACCTGCGCGACGACCTCGAATCCCGCCGCGTGCTCCAGCAATGACCGTCCACCCCATCACCTGGCTCATCTCCGCCGCGATCGTGGTGGCGGTCATCGCCCTCGACTTTGTCCTTCACGTCCGCCGCCCCCACACCCCAACCTTCCGCGAATCCGCCCTCTGGGTCACCATCTACGCGACCCTCTCGGTCGCCTTCGGGGTCGGCCTCGCCGCCGCCACCAACGCCCGGTCAGCAGGCGAGTTCTTCGCCGGCTACCTCACGGAGTACTCCCTCTCCCTCGACAACCTCTTCGTGTTCCTCCTGGTCATCGGCGCTTTCCGTGTTCCCAAGGAGGCTGAGCAAAAGGTCCTCCTTGTTGGCATTGCCATCGCCCTAGTCTTCCGCGCCGCGTTCATTCTCGCCGGCGCGGCCATGATCGCCCGCTTCACCTGGGTGTTCTTCATCTTCGGCGGCTTCCTCCTCTACACCGCTGCCAAGCTCATCGTTGACCACCTCCGGGCCGCCCGCCGCAATAGCCAAGACGACGAGTTCCACGAACCGCGCCTCGTCCGCCTCGCCCGCCGCATCCTCCCGCTCTCCGAGGACTACGCCTCCGACCGCATCACCGTCCGCCACCAAGGCCGCCGCCTCGTCACGCCCCTCCTGCTCGTCATGATCGCGATCGGCTCGGTCGACCTCCTCTTCGCGCTCGATTCCATCCCCGCGATCTTCGGCCTCACGAAAGAGCCTTACCTCGTCTTCATGACGAACGCCTGCGCGCTCCTCGGCCTTCGCCAGCTCTACTTTCTCATCGGTGGCCTGCTGGAACGCCTCCGGTTCCTCGCCCACGGCCTCGCTGTCATCCTCGCTTTCATCGGCGTCAAACTTATCCTCGAAGCCCTCGCCGCGAACGAGCTCCCCTTCATCAACTCCGGCCGTCCGCTCGCCGTCCCCGAGATCCCCACCTGGCTCTCCCTCGCCGTCATCGGTTGCACGATGGCGGCAGTCACCATCACCTCCCGCCTCGCCCCCGCTCCGCAGGGGAAGGGGGCGAGTCCCGCCGAGGGAAGGTCGCCTGGCTGAATTCTCGACCCGGGTTTTCAGCGAAACGGCCTTCTCGCGGTGGGGCGGGGCGGGTGGGGGGGGGGGGGGTGGGGCGCGGGGGGGCGGGGGGGGTGGGGAGTGGCGGGGAAGGGAGGGCGCCTGGCTGAG
>WQYN01000193.1 GCA_009781225.1 Micrococcales bacterium
GGAGGGGTCGGCAAAGGGACGGAACCCCAGGGGGTCTCCAGGGTGGGGGTTGGGTTCATGGTGATCCGGCCTTGGGTGAACCAGCGGCAGCCTAGGATTCGGGCGGCTGCTTTGCTGGCGGGCCAGGTCCATAGGCGGTCAGGGGTGCCGATGTCTTCTAGGTGGCCTGCCTCCATGATGGCGATGCGGTCGGCGACGGCAAAGGCCTCGTCCTGGTCGTGGGTGACGACGATCGCGGTGGCATTCTCTGCTCTGAGGATCTCTCGGACGTCCGCTGCCAGGCGTGTTCTTAGGTGGGAGTCGAGGGAGGCGAAGGGCTCATCGAGGAGGAGGAGTCGTGGGCTGGGAGCCAGGGCCCGGGCCAGAGCCACCCGCTGTTGTTCGCCTCCTGACAGGGTGCCGACCTCTCGGCTTTCGAACCCGTCGAGTCCTACCAGCGCCAGCAGTTCTGCAACCCGCTCGCGTCGGGCGGCGCGCTCCATCCCCGCCACACGCAAGCCGTAGTCGATGTTGCGGGCCACATCCATATGCCCAAACAGTTGCCCTTCCTGGAAAACCAGCCCAAAGCCACGGCGATGGACCGGGACTGAGGAGAGATCGCCATCGTCCCAGGTCATGGTGCCTGAAGCGAGAGGCTCGAGACCTACGATTGCCCGAAGGAGCGTCGACTTCCCGCAGCCCGAGGGGCCGAGCACCGCGAGAATCTCCCCGCGCGGGAGGGTGAAGGAGACGCCGTCCACGGCCGCGAGCGCCGCAAAACACACGCGCACATCGCGGAGCGCCAGGCCAGTTGGCGGGGTCACAATGCACCTCCCACAGGAGAACGGGACCGCTCGGCTAGGGCCATGACCAGGGAAGTCATCGCGGCGAGCAGGACACAGGCGGCCAGGGCTGTGCCGAAGTTGGCGGCGCCGGGGCGGCCTAGGAGGCGGTAGATCGCGACGGGGAGGGTCGCAGTCTCCGGGCGGGAGAGGAAGGCGGTTGCGCCGAACTCGCCCGCCGCGACCGCGAATGCGAGAGCCCCGCCGACAGCGCTTGCCCGCACGAGCACAGGGCCGTCGATGCTCGCCAGCACCCGCGACGGGCGTGCCCCGAGGACGGCGGCGGCCTCGCGGGCGCGTTCGCTGACGCCGCGCCAGGCGGGCAGGACCGCGCGGATCACGAGCGGCAGCGCGACGATTGCCTGGGCGATCGGGAGGAGCAGCGGGGATGTTCGCAGGTCAAGGGGCGGTTTGTTGAGGGCGATGAGGAAGCCGAAGCCGACCGTCACCGCCGAGACGCCGAGTGGCAGCATGAGGATCGCTTCGACCGCGCCCTGGGTGCGTCGGCCCGCGCGCGACCGCAGGGGGCGGGCCAGGACACCGGCGATGAGCAGGCCTAATACGAGCGCGAGGACCGCTGCCTTTCCCGCAACCTCGGCCGACCTCGCCGCCGCCCCGAGCAGCGAGTCCGGCAGGCCGGAGACCCCGCCGCGCTCGGCCAGCCGCGCGTAGTTGCCCAGGCCCCAGCCTTGCGGGGTTCGCAGCGACCGCCCCACCAGCTCGGCGAGCGGGGCAAGGAGGAATGCCGCTATGAGCAGCGTCACCCCCAGCGCCGGAAGGTCGTTGGCGCGCAGCCGCGCTGCACTTCCCTGCCCACGGCGCACGATGGCGGAACCCGCACGTGCCCCGCCCCCCGCCGCCCCGAGGGTCGCCGCCCGATTGCGTTTCCCGCGCGCCACTCCGGCACCGCTGAGGACCAAAGCGACGATCGCGAACTGGACCACCGAGAGAACAGCGGCAGCGCGTAAGTCCAGCATTTGCGTGGTCTGGAGCCAGATTTCGGTCTCGATGGTGCCGTAGCGCACCCCGCCGAGGATCAACACCGTCCCGAACGCCGTGGCGCTGAACAGGAACACCAGGGCCCCGCCCGATGCGATGGCCGGGGCAAGACGCGGAAGTGTGACGGTACCGAACACCCGCGCTGGGCTAGCGCCCAGCGCGGCCGCCGCCTCCTCGGGCCGGGAATCAAGCTGAGCCCAGTGAAGCCCGACTGCCCTGGTAAGCACCCCAAAGTTGAAGAAGATGAGCGCGAGGACGACGCCCGCCATCGTCCCATCGAGATTGGTCCACCCCAGCGCGCCGGAACTGGACAGGAGCGATCGGAATGCGACGCCGACCACGACCGCCGGGAGGACAAAGGGAACCGCAAGCAAGACCCGCAAAGCCCCGCGTCCCGGGAAGCGGCGACGGTAGAGGATGTGGGCGGCGGGGACTCCCAAGACTGCAACGACGGCGGTGGCCCAGGTGGCCTGACCCAGCGTCTGGCGCAACACCCGCCAAGTACGAGGGCGGGAGAAAACCTCAGCAAACCCCGAGAAATCCACCCCTCCATCCCCCACAAAACCCCGCCCCACAAGGGCAGCCACGGGGTAGGCAAAGAACACCCCAAGGAACGCCAGCGGAACCCCCGCCGCCAGCAGGAAGGCCGCCCGTCCCCGGAAGCTTCTCACCCTCCTCCGCCCCCCCTCACCGGCATTCCCCACGCCGAGTATGGCGAAACCTGACCTTTTAGACCGCTGTCAAGGCCGTTAGAGGTCAGGTATCGACATAATCGGTGCGGGGGGGCGGGGGAACCTGCGGTGACGGCGGTGACGGTGGGGGCGGCGCCCCACCCACCTAGGAGGCAACGATGTCGGTCCACTGGCGGATCCAGTCGTCGCGGTGGGTGGCGATCTGGCGCGGGTCTAGCTCCCACGGCGCCGAGGGGCGCGGGGCATGCTCGGTCCAGGACGGAGGAATCCCCGCCCCCGGATCGGCAGGGAAGACCCACATGTTCTCCGCGACCGTGTCCTGAAAAGCCCGCGAGGCCAGGAAGTCAACAACCACCCACGCCGCAGCTTCAGACGCCCCACCAGCGAGAACGCCCGCGTACTCGACTTGGCGGAAGCAGGTGTCCAGCAGCGCCCCGACGGGAGACTCGCTCCCTCCCTCCGGCACCTCGGCCGGAGGCGACGAGGCGTAGGAGACAACCAGCGGCCGATCCCCCTCCGAGGACGGTCCGGAAAAGTCCACGTAGTACGCGCTCGACCAGGAGTCCACGACCTTGACCCCGCCGTCCGTCATCGTGCGCCAATACTCAGGCCAGCTGTCTCCGAGGGCGGAGATCGTCGCGAGAAGGAAGGACAGTCCCGGGCTTGACGTTGCCGGGTTCTCCACGACCAGGAGGCTCGCGTATTCCGGTTTCGCGAGGTCGGAGAAGGTCGTCGGCTCTGGGAGGTCGTGCGCAGCAAACCACCGGTGATCAGCAAGAACGCACACGTCAGAGGTGGTGATCGCGGTGAGCTTGTCGGCGTCGTCCCCGAAGGGAGCGGAGAGGGCGACCTGCTCTGGAGGGAGGGCGTGCGTCAAAGGGGACGGTTCAGAGGGTGCGGAGAGCCCCTCTGGCTCGGCCCCCCCGGCGGAATCAGACGCCCCCCCGGCTCCCCCAGCAGAATCAGACGGCCGCGTCGCGAGAATCCCCTCCTCGAGCGCCCGCGAGGCGAGCGTGTTGTCGATCCCGAACACCGCGTCCCCCAGCGGCGCCTCCTTGGTGAGGATGAGCTGGTTCACCATCA
>WQYN01000194.1 GCA_009781225.1 Micrococcales bacterium
GCGACCGCCATCGCCCAATGCATCGCCTACGGGACACCCACCTACCTGCTACGCCAGGCCCTAGAGCGCGGCCACCATGAAGGTCGCCTGACCAGCGACGAACGCGACCACCTCACCCAAACCCTGGAGAACCGACATGTCCGCTGACCCCATCCGTTCACGGATCTCCGACCTGGTAAGCCAGCTCGCTCCCAAGCGGTAGGGGCTCTGGACCAGGCCGCTCTGCGGGTGTGAGTGCTGCGACACGCCGGGTTACGCGGCGCGGTGGCTGGTGCCGACACCGCGTGTCCGCTAGCGTCGGTCACGTCCGTTTTCCCGCCGAGCGAGCCGTGAGGTGGCGCGAGTGCCTAGCAGGTCCAGGACCTGGGTCAATGCCGCAAAAGACCCAAGGCTCTCCGGGTTGATTCCTGTGCAGCTCCTCGGAGCGCTTGACCGTCGAGGCCGGGCTTCTGCTGGATACAACCCGGGACCAGTCGCCCTGGCGGAGGCCCACGACGTCTGTGCGACCTGCATTATCGCCTGGCCGACAGCACACCGCGCACCGCGTTATGGCCCCGCCGGAAGGAGGGCCGCGCCCAGCGGCTCTGACCTGTGTGTGGAGCAGCCACCGTTGTCTGTTACTCTGGTGCCTTCAATTGTATGCAGTGAGACGTTTACGCTGGTCAGAAGGTTTGGAGCTTCCTCCGGTTGCCTGTCGGCGGCGCGACGGTACCACGATGACACCGAGAGAGGACTCCTCCAACATGGCCCACGTGAACCCTTCTCCTTGACTCGGCTCCGACTCCTCGCGCCTGGGGCTGTTGTGCGTAGAGCGAGGAGCCGGAGCAAGGACCAAAAGCCGGGTGCGCCGCAGCAGTCGACGTTGAGGTATCGGATCGACGATTCCTCGTGCAACTCAGCGTCAAGTGTTCTCCGGGGTGTTGGACGCGTGTCTGTTGCTGTTCCTCTGGCGGATTCCCGGATCTCGTTCGATGGCGAGCGTGGAGTCTCGGGTGGGCCGCGCCTGCAGGGAACGCCTGCCCCTTCGGTCCATCTGCCGACGTCCCACGCGGCGAGCGAGCCAAAGGCTCAAGTCAGCGCTGAGGGGTTTGTCGACTATCGTCGTGTTCACTCCGAGAGAACCTCGGAATGCGGGGCGCCCCTGCCACTGTTGGCACCGTTGTCACAGGTTTCGGAGCTACAGGGGCGAGGATCATGGGGAGGGCGTTCACACGGCGGGCTTGGAGTCACCGAGCCCGGGTCGGGTCGAGCCAAGGTGGACCCTTGGCTCCACGACCAGCAGCGACACCGCAGGTCAGGACTTGTTTCATTTGCGCCATCGAGCTACACTCGCCACGACAGTGTCGTCAGGAACGAGGTAGTTCGAGATGACGAGCGAGAACCGTGGCGCGCCATCACGGGGCGCGGAACAGCCCGACCAGGGGCCGAAGCCCGGTCAATTGCGGCCAATGGCCTACGAGACGCCGCCTCCGAGGGACCTGGGTGCGGGACAGAGTGGGGGTGTTCGCATGTCTGAGCTGGTACAAGAGGCATTGGCTCCGAGCTTCCCCGATCGGTTTGAGGCCATTCGGTTCATTCGCTCGCTCGCTCGCGCCGCACGGATCCGTAGTGGGCAAGTCGGAGTCCCAGTCGCCGACCCGATCTTGTTGGCGCGGTCATACATGTGCAAAGTGGTTCCGGGAAGCCTAAATCCGGATGGCCTCGACGACAAGGAGCCTGCCTATGTGAACAGCGTGCTCGTCAAGCCGGCTCGGAGCAAGAAGGCCGTGCTGGTAGTTGAGTCACAGGATGAAGAGCCAAGGCAGCGGTTCTCGATTGCGCATGAACTCGGCCACCTGATCATGGTCCGACTCGCACCGAAAATGTCGCGTTACCGGTATGCGAGAGAACTGGTCGCTGTGGGGAGACGGGCCGAGAACCGGCCGCTCGACGGACCTTTCCAAGTCAGCGATGATGAGTACTTCCACGTGCTGCCTTCGGAGTACTATGCCGACTTGTTTGCGCACATGTTCTTGATGCCCACAGAGCAAATCGCGGCCCTTGTTAGTTCGTGTGAGACGGATGGGGGGGTGGACTACACACTTCACGCTCCGCGTTTTGGAGTGACCCCGAGATCACTAAGGAACAGGCTGCAGTACTACCTCACCGAGGTGGAGGACGTGTCCAGGAGAATTGACCAGACCATCGCCGAGGCCGACTAGTCCTTGAGACTGTCGGCATCGTGCCAGGAGGGGGCATCGGGACAGCATGAGCAGCCCTAGCTCTGGCTCTGGTCCAGTCTACGTTACGATGTCGGCCGACGAAGTAATTGCTCTGGTGCGCAAAGCAGAGAGCGCTTCACCGCCAAAGCTTCAGCCTGGCACTCCGGGCGGGGTCGATCACTCTGACTTCTTCAAGTTTGCCCTTGGCTTGGTTGGACAAGACCCGTACTACGTCCACGCGGGGCGACCCCTCGACTACGATAAGCTATCCGCCAATATTCAGAGAGCCCTCAACGATCGCCTCAGTCTCTACACGGCGTACGTGCCGACGGACAGTCAGCCCGCGCCTAGTACCCGACCTCTGCCCGCAGCCGGTGCCTCGCCACAGTCTCCACCTGATGATCCTGCGTCGACGGAGCCTGAGAGCAGCTGGGGCCTAGCAAGAGTGACCGTCTTTGTGCTGGGCATTCTGTTTATCGTGGTTGCTGTTGGTTTGCTTGCTCTGGTAGTGTGGGAACACATTGATCCCGGTTCGGCGCCTTCATTGGCCTCGGCTCGAGTTTCGTCGCCTCCGGCTGGGACAGCGGCACCTTCGGGGGGAATTGCCGACTTCTCTGGAATCACGCCGATCATCATCAGCTTTGGTGTTCTTGGCTTGCTGTTGTTTGGGCTCGCAGTCAGCGGAAAGCTAGCCAAGAACGAGATCCACATTGGCTAGGGAAAGAGAATCTGCGCCGCTGCCGAAATGTGCCTGACTGTTCCGCGCGCTTTCTAAGTCCATTGCCTGATGGCAGCAAGGAGTTGACTTCTCGCGGCGTGGCGTTGGCGGGGTAACTGGAGGACGAGGAGAGTTGAGACCCGATTCGGGTCATGATCGTGGGTTGGTTGCGGTGGCGGCTCGGTGACCTGGGGTGATGTTGGATGTGTCGGGGAGGGGCCCCCGCGGGCACCGTGGGCTTGTGGCATGGCTCACCTGCGGGTGCTCAAGCGCGAGAACGGGACCCGTCAGGTCCAGATTGTGTGGGGCAAGGTTGCCGGGAGACGGAAGGTCGAGTACGTCGGTTCGAGCCGGGTTGACGCGGAGATCGATCTGCTGTTGTTCGAGGCGCGGGAGCGCATCAATGCGGGTCAGGGCAGTCGTGACCTTGGTATTGATGGAGAGCGTCACCAACCTGTGGACATGCCGACCTTCCAGACCGCCGACCCTCACACAACCAGCGGCAACACCCCACACATCGGCATAGTCCCAAAGTGGCTCTGCGTACTTGAGGTGGGTGTGGTCGCTGTCGGGTAAGCGCGGGTTGTGTTTGGTCGGCGTGTCGGAGGGGTGGGTGCTGGTGTGAGGGGTCGAGGTCCCCGAGAATCGGCGGTGTTCA
>WQYN01000195.1 GCA_009781225.1 Micrococcales bacterium
CGAAAACGACCACGGGATGAGGTGTTCATCAGTCACGTCCATGCGAATCTCGCTCGGCCAGCTAGCAGCGCGACCATCCGCCAGCAGCCTCGTACTGCCCAGCTCCGAATCAAGATACTTCGTGAACACCACCGGTTCGCCGGGACCCACCTTGTCCTGCCAGGTGTCATCAAACGTCGGTGGCAGCCCTCCCTGGCGGCCGTTCGAGAAGAGAACGGTCGCATGAGCGGGCAGGTCGCCGCGACCCATCCGACCACCAAGGACAAACACGCTCCCGTCATCGGGAGTGAGTCAATTCGCGCGACGGCGTCGCGCGAATCTCCCGGCGAGACTTCTCACAGGTCCTTCGGCACGCGCCAAGGCCCCGAACCAGGGCCCCCAGCGACCTTGCGCCGATACAACTGCGGCCGCCCCAAGGCGGCCACAGGACTCGCCGCACCCAGTGCGACTAGCCGCTCAGCGAGCGACCCCACCACCCTACAGGTCCCCCAAGAGGCACATCTCCGCCTGGGGGGTGAGGTGGCCGGCGCTGTAGGGCAAAGGCAGCCCCCTGATGCGCGACTACGCCAATTCAGGCGACAGTCTCGCCCGAATCCTGGGCGGGGACTCTCGGGCGAACCGCATCACGGGCCGCAGGATGCCTGAGGCGGTGAGGGGCGTGGGGAGGGCGAGGTTAGGTGACCTGGATGAGGAGGGTGGTCTTCTTGCCGGCGAGGGTGACGGTGATCTTGGCTTTGCCTCTCTTCTTGGATGAGGCTCGAACGCTTATGGCGCCCTTGCTCAGCAACACTTCTTGAGTTGGCACATCCGAAGGCGTTCTTACACAGTCCCCTCTCGGCTGCTCATCGGTCCCGGTCAATCGCTCGTGGCCTCGCCATCTAAGCAGACAGCGTAGACATCGCCCCGGCACACTTTGGCAAAAGTCAGAAATCCAGGTCCACGCCATCCGACCCCCATCAGGGCCCAGCATTCGTGCAGGTCACAGAGTTGACAGAAATGACCCTCCCAACACAAACCTGGATTTGTGACTTTTGCTCTGCAATTTGTGACTTTTGCACTGCCGGATTGCCCCGGGTGGTGAGCTCCGCCATCGTGGGGAGGGTGAGGTTGGGTGACCTGGATGAGGAGGGCCCCCACCGTACTCCGCCTCCGACCCCGACCACGCCCCCAAGCCCACCCCCCACGGGCCTTCCACTTCCGGAATGGCGCACGATGACGGTTCGCGTGCGGAACGCTTGGGGACAAAGGCGAGGGCCGCCATCGTGCGCCGGGGGGGTTGGGGAAGGTGTAGGTTCGGTGTATGACTCCAAAGATGGTTCGCGTCCTTGTTTCTGGTGTGCTGGTTGTTGGGCTCGGGGCGGTGTGTGCTCCCACGGTGGGGGCGTTTCCTCCCCTGTCGCCCATGGGGGGTCCGACTAGTGGGGGGACGAGGGTTGGTGGGGTAGCTCCGCCTGGGTTTGCGACGATCGCTGCGGGTTACTACCACGGGTATGGGTTGGATGCGGAGGGCCGTGTCTGGGCTTGGGGGCACAACAGCCGCGGCCAGTTGGGAAACGGCACCAACGTGGACTCGTCGTGGCCGGTGAGGGTGCAGGCTGACGCTGCTTCGGGGCCGCTGCCACGCTTCACCGCGATCGCCTCAGGGTTCTATACGGCGTATGGGCTGGATGAGAGCGGCGATATCTGGGACTGGGGAGGTAACGACTACCACGCGTTGGGCAACGGGGGCACCAACCACTCGTTCCGGCCAGTGAGGCTACAGGCTGACGCCTCTTCGGAGCCGCTGCCACGTTTCACCGCGATCGCCGGAAGAGCCTATACGGGGTATGGGTTGGATGGGAGCGGCGGCATCTGGGCCTGGGGGTTCAACATCCGCGGCCAGGTGGGCGACGGCACTACCACGGACTCGCCGCGGCCGGTGAGGGTGCAGGCTGACGCTGCTTCGGAGCCGCTGCCGCGTTTTATCGCGATTGCCGCAGGAAACGAGATGGGGTATGGGTTAGATGAGAGCGGTGGTATCTGGGCCTGGGGATCCAACAGTGCCGGCCAGTTGGGCATCGGCACGTATACGAACTCGTTGTGGCCGGTGAGGGTGCAGGCTGACGCTGCTTCGGAGCCGCTGCCACGTTTCACCGCGATCACCGCAGGAGCCGGCGCGGGGTATGGGTTGGACGAGAGTGGCGACATCTGGGCTTGGGGAGCCAACAACCGCGGCCAGTTGGGTGACGGCACCACCGGGAACTCGGTGCGGCCGGCGAGGGTGCAGGCTGACGCTGCTTCGGAGCCGCTGCCACGTTTTGCCGCGATCACGGGTGGGGGCGATACGGGGTTTGGGCTGGATGAGGACGGCGCTATTTGGGCCTGGGGGTACAACAACCGCGGCCAGTTGGGAAACGGCACCACCACGAACTCGCCCTGGCCGGCGAGGGTGCAGGCTGACGCTGCTTCGGGGCCGCTGCCACGCTTCACCGCGATCACCGCAGGAAACGAGGCGGGGTATGGGTTGGATGAGAGCGGCGGCATCTGGGCCTGGGGATCCAACAGCTACGGCCAGTTGGGGGACGGGACCACCACGGACTCATTGTGGCCGGTGCGAAGTCCGGCGACGGTCAAGTCGGTGACGTTCGACGGGATAGCAGGCGAAGACCTCGACCAGGGGGATGGACGATGGTCGGTGGACTCTCCCGCAGGGTGCGGTCCGGTACCGGTGGTGGCCACCTTTAGTTTTGGGCCCACCGGTGACCAGACGAGCAATATGGGTGTTTTTTCTTTCGGTGAGCCCCCTGGATTCACCGTTCAACCGTCCTCGGGTCCGCTTCTGGCTGATGGCCAGTTCACCGCCAGCGTTGCGGTGTCAGGTGATCCGGTACCGGCGATCCAGTGGCAGTCGCGGTCCTGGACCGGCGCTTGGGATGATATTCCTGGCGCGACAGGCTCGACGGTGACCGTCTGGCCGCCTGTTGGTACCGAGCTGAGGGCGGTGGCGACTAGCTGCTGGTCAGATTCCGATCCGTCGGAGTACACCGCGTATTCGGACACAGCGAAAGTCACCCCAGTTACTCCTTCCCCGTCGCCGTCCGACCCCGGGTCTTCTGCTTCTCCGTCGGGCCCTGGGTCTTCTGCTTCCCCGTCGGGCCCTGGGTCTTCTGCTTCCCCGTCGCTTCCTCCTAACACTTCGAAGGTGAACGCGGTGGGGTTGGCGATGAAGAAGTTGACGATGAAGACCAGGACGAGCCTCAAAGCCACGTGGATGGTTTACCCAGTGGGCGTGGGGGCCACACTGACTTGGTCCTCTAGCAAACCGAAGGTCGCGAAAGTCAGCTCGTCTGGAAAGATCACCGCGCTGAAGCCTGGCCGTGCCGTGATTACCGCCAAGGCAGAGGGCGGCAAACTGGCCAAGATCAAGGTCACGGTGGTTTCCAAGGCGGTCAAGGCTCAGGGTGTCACGGCCGTCAAGTCCGGGAAGGTCAAGCTCAAGATCGGTAAGACCAAGCGCCTGTCTGTCCAGCCCAGCCCTGCGGGCTCGACCTTGAAGAAGATGCCCACCTTCCGGTCGACGAAGTCG
>WQYN01000196.1 GCA_009781225.1 Micrococcales bacterium
CCCCTCCGTCGCCTCCTTCTCCTCGGCCTCGCCATCGCCGCGATCGGCACCGCCCTGGAGTTGCTCTACGTCCGGTTCATGAACAACGGCTATCCGGACTCCCCGTGGACCACGACCACCGTTTTGAAGTTCTTCCCCTGGATCGTCGCCAGACCCGTCCTCTCGCTGACAGCCATCGGAGTCGTCGGCTGCGCCGTGGTCCTCGCCATGCTCCTCATCTCGCCTCGCACACCCACCTCCGCCCCCGCACCAACCGCATCCACAACCCGCGCACGATGGCGGACCTCGCCCTGGTTCCGCCTGGCGGCAGTGAGCATCGCCATCCTTGCCATGAGCATCGCCGCAGAATGGGTCTACGGCTTCATCCGGGAGCGCTCCTACGAACCACGCCTCGCCACTGAGCTTGTCCCCGCCTTCGACTATTCAGCCGCACTGTTCTACGAGATCCTCGACCACCTCAAACTCTTCGCCCCCGCCCTCTTCGCCTCCGGAGCCGTCCTGCAACTAGTGCGCCCGGCCTCGCGACACCCCGCCGCTGCGGGGGGCCTCAGCCCCTACGGCGTGTAGGTGCCCTTGATGGTCTTCTTGGCGAGGACCTTGCCCTTGATTGCCTTCTTGAAGTCGGCGATCGACAGGTCGAACCCCTTGGTCAGCGCCACTTTCCCCTTGAGCGCGTAGACGGTGATCTGGTAGGTGTGCTTCTTATCCGGCGGCGTGGGCCCACCGTAGCCGACCGTCCCGAAATCGTTGACACCCTGAACCATCGACGCGGATTTCGACGCCCCGGCCTTCAGGTTCTTCGCCTTGATGTTGACCGCCATCCAGTGCCGCCACACATACCCACACAGCGGCTTGGAGTCCGGATCCACCATGAGCACCGCGTAATACTTGGTCCCCTTAGGCGCCTTGGTCACCTTGATCGGCAGCGACTTGGTCGGCACACCGTTCGAGGATGGCCCCCGCGCCCCGTACTCATCGCCAATAACACCGCGCACGATGCCGGCACTCACCACAGTCAGTTTCCCCGCCGCCGTAGCCGCTTGGCTCCTGGACTCCGCCAGGGCACCAGCCCCCGGAATGGACAACAGCAGCCCAATTGACAAGGCCGAAGCGGCCAGCCGCAGGTGACGTTCTTTGGTGGTGAGCCCTGAAGACCTGGTGCTCATGGGTAACCCTCCTTGATAGGTGATGGGCAAAGGCGACTCCCATCATGTCACCTCTCCCAGGCGGCGTGGAAGAGTCCTGCATTGAGAATGGGGCGGCACCGAAGGGGTGGCTTCGGTGCGGATGGTTCGTCCGGGAGGAGTCCGTTTCGCTGACAGCCGGCTGAGAGGGGGTGAGAGGGGAGGCAAAGCCGATTAGGGTGGAGGTCACGACGATTGACCCGACCACTGAAGAACGTCAGGAGAAGAACGTGACTGTTGGACCGCCATCGTCCAATCTCGGGGCAGGAGTGCCAGCGGGGGGCGACTTTCATGTGTATGACACGACCCTGCGCGACGGCTCCCAGCAAGAGGGGATGAACCTGTCGGTCGCCGACAAGCTGTCGATCGCGGCGCTGCTCGACGAGATGGGGGTGGGCTTCATCGAGGGCGGCTGGCCAGGGGCGATTCCCAAGGACACCGAGTTTTTCCAGCGCGCGGGCAAGGAGCTGCACCTGGAGCGGGCGCTGCTCGCGGCGTTCGGATCCACCCGCAAGGCGGGCGGGCGGGCGGCCGACGACCCGCAGGTGCGGGCGCTGCTCGACGCGGAGACACCGGTGGTGACCCTGGTCGCGAAGTCGGACATCCGGCATGTCGAGCGGGCGCTGAAGACGTCGGGCGAGGAGAACCTCGCGATGATCACCGACACGGTGGGGTTCCTGGTCGCCGAGGGGCGGCGCGTGTTCTTGGACGCGGAGCACTTCTTTGACGGGTACCGGTTCGACGCGGCCTACACGCTGTCGGCGCTGGGTGCGGCGGCGCAGGCGGGGGCCGAGGTGCTGGTCCTCTGCGACACGAACGGCGGGATGCTGCCCGAGTGGGTGGCTCAGATCGTCGGCGAGGTGCGCGAGGCGCTACCGGAGACGCGGCTCGGGATCCACGCCCACAATGACACCGGATGCGCTGTCGCCAACACGATGGCAGCGATCGCGGCGGGGGCGAGGCACGCCCAGGGAACCATCAACGGCTACGGCGAGCGGACAGGAAATGCGGACCTGACCACGATCATCGCGAACATCGAGCTGAAGAGGGGGGAGCGCGTCATCGGCCTCGATCGGCTGGAAGACCTCACGCGCCTGTCACACGCGATCAGCGAGATCACGGTGCAGACGCCCCTCGCGCGCCAGCCCTATGTGGGGGTCAGCGCCTTTGCGCACAAGGCGGGGCTGCACGCCTCGGCGATCCGGGTGGATCCGGACTTGTATCAGCACATTGATCCCCATGTTGTGGGCAACGACATGCGGATGCTTGTCAGCGAGATGGCGGGGCGTGCGTCGATCGAGCTCAAGGGGCGTGAGCTCGGGTTTGACCTGCGCGGGAAGGGCGAGCTGCTGGCTCGGGTGACTCAGCGGGTCAAGGATGCTGAGGCGGCTGGGGCCACCTTCGATGCGGCGGATGCGAGCTTCGAGCTGCTGCTGCGCGAGGAGATCGACGGGTCGCGGCCGGCGTATTTCCGCACCGAGTCCTGGCGGATCATCTCCGAGGACGGGGCCGGGCGGGATGCGGTGACCGAGGCGACCGTCAAGGTTCACGCCGGGCGGCGCCGGTTGGTCGCGGTCGGGGAAGGCAACGGCCCGGTCAACGCCCTGGACAAGGCCCTGCGTGCGGCGCTGATCGAGGTGTATCCGGAGTTGGAGAAGATCCAGTTGGTGGACTTCAAGGTCCGGATCCTCGACTCTTCCCACGGAACCGACGCCGTGACCCGCGTGCTCATCGAATCCGCTGAAGGCCCCAAGACCTGGCGGACCGTGGGCGTCGGCCCCAACGTCATCGACGCCTCCTGGCAAGCGCTCGTGGACTCCCTCGACTACGGCCTAATCCACGCAGGGGTAGAGCCCAAGTAAGGGGTGGTCCGTTGATGCTATTCCCCGGCGCGAGACTCGGCGCGGGTGAGAGCTGCACGGCCCTTCTCGGTGGTCCGATAGCGCTGGTTCTTGCTTCTGGGCGCGTCGGGGATGGTCATGGCAAGGAGGCCCTGCTCCACTAGCGGAGCGATGTGGCGGCGTGGGTTGGCCTGATCGGGGTCGAGGCATGCGGCTGCCAGGAGGTCTCTGCGGTGGGCGGGGTGGTCAATGGCCGCGCGGAGGATCGCCAACGCCCTGGGGTTGACCTTCGGATCATGTTCACTCTGCGGGGCATCATAATCATGTCCAGGACCGTCATAGTCACTGTACTGGGCGTCATGTTCACGAGTCACAGCATCATGTTCACGTTTCGGGCCATCATGTTCATGCCTAGACGCATCATCCTCACGTTTCGAGGCATCATCCTCACTCCACTCCGCATCATGATCACTCCCCGGACCGTCATCCTCACGAACAGGCCCGTTGACCCCTCGGGTA
>WQYN01000197.1 GCA_009781225.1 Micrococcales bacterium
AGGCATCAACAGTCCCTGACCCCGATCCACCGTCCGCAAATTGTAAGCCATGAACAATATTATCCCAGCTCACACGCCACGACAACGCTAGCAACACGCCGAACAACCACGCGACAGCCACCTTAGGTCAAAAATCCAGGCTCTGCGACAGATGGCACATCGGCGCGCGATTCTGTCAACCCTCTGACCAGCACCTCGGCAAATCGGCGTCTGGCCCGGCGGCATTCCCACCTGGACTTTTGACCTAAGCTCCCTGTGGGGTGCGGTGTCGGTGGGGGGTGGCGGCGGGTGGCGGGTCGGGGCAGCGGTGTCGGTGGGGCGGGGGGCTGAGGTTGGGGCAGGGCAGCGGTGTCAGTGGGGGTGGCGGGCTTGGAGGGCGGCGGCGTGGGCGGGGAGGTCTTCGGCTTGGGCTAGGGCTTGGGCTTGGGTGGAGACTTCGGCTAGGGCATCGGCGGTGTAGTGGATGACCTCGACGGTCTTGAGGAAGGGGAAGACGGTCAGGCCCGAGGCGAACCTCGCGGTTCCCGCGGTGGGCAGCACGTGGTTCGACCCGGCGATGTAGTCGCCCAGCGGCACCGGCGAATACGGTCCCACAAAGATGGCTCCTGCGTTCCTGATGCGACGGGCGTCCGCGGCTGCGTTGGCGGTGTGGATCTCGAGGTGCTCTGCTGCGTAGGCGTCGGCGATCGCGAGGCACGTCTCGCCATCGTCCGCAAGAACGATGGCGGACTGTGGGCCCCGCAAAGCCGTCGCCACACGCTCGGCGTGCTTGGTGGCGGCGGCCTGGGTGGTGAGCTCGGACTCGACGGCCTCGGCGAGGGCGGGACTGTCGGTGATGAGGAGGGATGCGGCCAGTGGATCGTGCTCGGCTTGAGAGATGAGGTCAGCGGCGACGTAGGCAGGGTTAGCACCTGCATCGGCGACGATCGCGATCTCGGTGGGGCCAGCCTCAGCATCGATGCCGACCAGGCCCTGGACGTAGCGCTTCGCGGCCTGCACGAATATGTTCCCCGGACCTGTGATGACGTCAACGGGAACGACGGGTGACCCGGCGCCATCGCTAGGGGTGGGGGAACCGTGGGCTAGGAGGGCTACGGCTTGGGCGCCGCCGACGGCTAGGACCTCGGTGACGCCCAGGAGGGCGCAGGCGGCGAGGATGGTGGGGTGCGGCCAGCCACCGAAGGCTGCTTGGGGTGGGGATGCGACGACGATCTCGTCGACGCCGGCCTCCTGAGCAGGGACGACGTTCATCACGACGCTCGACGGGTAGACGGCAAGGCCGCCGGGGACATAGAGGCCCACGCGGCGAACGGGGATCCAGCGTTGGGTCACCGCTGCACCGGGAGCCAACGTGACCGTGTGCTCGGTCGGAACCTGGGCGGCGTGGACCATCCGGGCGCGGCGGATCGCTTCGGTCAGCGCCTCGTGCACGGAAGGGTCGAGGTCGGCTAGGGCAGACGCAAGGACCTCGGAGGGGACGCGGATCGACGGGGGGCGGATGCCGTCAAACTGTTCGCCATAGTCGAGGGCAGCCTCCACCCCACGGGCTCGTACGCCCTCGCAGATCGCCGCTGCAGATCCGAGAGCTGCGGCGATGTCAACCTCCGCCCGAGGAAGGATGGAACCAAGGGCTCCCGCGTCGAGAGGCCGCCCGCGCAGATCAATCCGTCGCATCATGGAGTCCGAGCCTACCCGGCGAGCGAGTCAGGGAGCGCGGGGCGGGAACCTACCGCAGCGAGTCGAGGATTCTACCGGTTAGGGTCAGACCTTCGGAGAGGAGGGCTGCGTCGTCGGCGTAGCCGATTCGGATGGTGCCTTCGACACCGAAGGCGGCGCCGGGGGTGAAGAGGACTCCGGCAGAATCCAAGAGCCGCGAGCATAGGTCGTAGGACCCTAACCCTGCTGAGTAGCGCAGGAGCGCTGTTGTGCCGGAGGCTGGGCGGACATAATCTACGTCATCCCGTCCCGAGATCCACGCGTCGAGGATCGCCAGGTTCTCCCGGGTGATGCGTCGCGACCGCTCGAGGATCGCCTCCGCCACCTCCAGCGCCGCCGACGCCAGCAGGTCGTCGATCAGCGAGACCGAGATCGTCGTGTAGTCCCGGTGGATCTCCACCGCCTCCAGGATCGAGCGCGCCCCCGCAACCCAGCCAACTCGCAGCCCTGCCAGCGAAAACGCCTTGGACATCGACCCCGTCACCACCGCCCGCTCACTCAAATCCGCCAAGGACGCCCCCACCCCCGGGGCCGCCTGATTGGTTCCCCTATATACCTCGTCCGCCACGATCCACGCGTTCTCGCGCTCGGCGATTGCCGCGATCTCACGCAGCTCGCCCTCCGACAGCAGCGCTCCGGTCGGGTTGTTGGGGTTGGTCAGGACGATCGTCTTCGCTCCGACCGCCGCCGCCGCCAACTCGCCGAGGTCCAGACCCCAGCCCTCGTTCTCGCGCAGCCACACGGGGCGCAGCACCGCCCCCAGCGCCTCAGGAATCGAGTAATGCTGCTGGTAGGCGGGCAGAACGCTCACCACCACGTCGCCGGGATGCACGATGGCGGAATGCACCAAGGAGTTTGCCCCGGCCGCGCCGTGGGTCACCAGCACCTGGTCCGGGGCCAGTGATGAATACAGCCCCGCGATGAGGGTCCGCAGGCGCAAGCTCCCCGGGATTTCGCCGTAGGTCAGCCGCAGGGCCGCGATCTCCTCCCACATCTCCCGCCCGCGCCCCGACAGCGCCAGCATGTCCCCCACCGAAAGAGACGACACGCAGGTTTCGGCGAGGTTCAACCGGCAGCGAGTCTCGCCATCGTTCATCCAGCGCTCTACGGCGAACGGTTGAATCTCCATGAACTCACGCCACGCAGTTGAGGCCAAAACTGGCCTTGAGGTCGGCGAATAGCGGACCGGAGGCGTCTACGCGCAGGTCGCCGTTCAAGGAGAGCAGCGTGGATTTCCCCGGGGCGACCACGCGCAGGCGCACCTCCGAGCGGCCGGGGTGGTCGCGCAGCACCCGCTGGAGCTGGTCCACGATCTCCTGGGTGACGCGGTGTGCGGGCATCGTGATGACGACGGGCGCGTCGCCCGCCTCCTCCGCGAGGGCGAGGACGGTCAGCTCAGCGCCGTGGACCACCGGGCGTTCCTCGCGGCGCACGAGCCGGCCCGTCACGGCGACGACGCGGTCTTCAGCGAGGTCAGCGGCCACTTTGTCGTAGGCGGCGGGGAAGAATAGCACCTCGATCGAGGCGTCTAGGTCCTCGATCGCGCAGGTCGCCCACAGCTTGCCCGCGCCCTTCGTCGCCTTGCGCGCCAGGCCCGTCAGCAGTCCCGCGACCGTCACGCTCGTCCCTTCGTTGATGGACGATGACGGATCGACCAAGGCAGAGACCGGGTGCGTTGCCGCTTCGGCTAGGCCCGCTTCGACGCCACGAAGCGGATGGTCCGAGACGTAGAGCCCGAGCATTTCCTTCTCAAACGCCAGCTTGGTCCGCCGATCCCACTCGGGCATGGTGGGGATCTC
>WQYN01000198.1 GCA_009781225.1 Micrococcales bacterium
CATCACACCTACGCCCAGCGCCTGGACTTCATCGTCCATCGGGTCGCCGGGCTCAGGTCGGACTTGGAGGAGTCCAGCTCCGCGTCGGCTCATGGCATCGACACGGGATGGTCCTTGGGAGACATCGTCGCCGAGGGCGAGAGGATCGTCGCGGCCATCCACGACCGCTCCCCGGTGACCGAGGTCGCCCCCGAAACGTTCCCGCATGGGTCCTTCGAGGCTTCCGGGGCCGGGAAGGCTGTGCTGTCCAGGCATCCTGAAGGGCTGCTCATGTCGTTTCGCGGCCCACCAAGCCAGGCGTGGCACATCGGGTTTGGTGGGAGCGTGCCGGTCTCCCAGGTGTTGGGGACGGGGCAGGTGGTCTTCTTGTCCTTTGATGCGCAGATCCGAGGCCAAGGTCACGTGGGTGTCAGGGTTTCGTGGATGGACGATGACGGACAGCGGGTTCCCGGGAAAACGTACTTTGAGACCGGGTGCACCCACCGCATCCCCGTCCCGGGAAACGCGGCACGCATCCGCCTGTTCCTCACCGTCAAGGGAGAGGGCATCGCCCTGTTGACCTCCATCAAGCTGGCGGGGGCACCGGTGGATCCCCTCCCCATTCTGGTGGGCAGAAAGACCAGAACGCTCCTGGTCACCGACTATTACCCGACCTACGATCTTCCCTACCAGCGGGGGTTTGTCCACTCGCGAGTCAAGTCCTACGCCGCCTACGGTGCTCCGGTCGACGTTTGGGTCACCTCCCGCGAGCCGGGGATTGCCCACCGCGAATACGACACCGTCGACGTCATGAGTGGGCGTCACGCCGAGCTCCACGAGGTCCTCAGGTCGGGGGCCTATGACACGGTGCTCGTCCACACCATGTATGCGCCCCTCTGGAAGGTCCTGAAAGAGCATCTCGACGATGTCCGGATCGTGGCCTGGATGCATGGGGCTGAGCTGCACCGTTATTGGCTCGACCCTGAGAACCCGACGATGGATGAGGCACGTGAGGTTCAGATCGAGCAGATCAAGGCAGACCCGCGTTTCGCGCATTGGCGCGAGGTGTTGGCTGATCCGCATCCGAACCTGAGGTTCGTGGTCGTCTCCCAAACCTTCCTCGACCAGATGAACGAAGACCTGGCGGTGATGGGGGTCGGATTCCCTGCGGACCAGACGGTCATCATCCACAACCCCGTGAGTCCCGACCGGTTTCCCTATCGACCCAAGCCTGTCGAGCAGCGCAAGAGGCTGATGTCCCTGCGACCGTTCTGGACGCGAAAGTACGCCAACGACCTCACCGTTGCGGCCATCGTGGAACTGTCATCCGAGCCTTGGTTCGGTGACCTGGAGATCCTCGTGGCAGGGGACGGCAAGGACTTTGACGAAATCGTCGCTCCCCTTGTTGGCTTTGGCAACGTGACGCTGGAGAACAGGTTCTTCACTCAGCCGGAGATTGCTGCCCTCCACCGGGAGTACGGCGTCGCGCTGGTCCCGACGCGAGCGGATAGCCAAGGAGTCTCGCGGGATGAGGCGATGTCCTCGGGGCTGGTGCCGATCACCACCGCCGTGGATGCGATTCCAGAGTTCGTGTCTAAAGATGAGGGATATGTGGTTCCCGGTGAGGATGCCCACGCGATCGCCGACGCCGTCCGCGACCTCTACCACCATCCGGAGGTCTTCGCGCGCAAGTCCGCCGCTGCTGCTGCGCGGATTCGTCGAACCGTGGCCGACGATGTGATCATCCCTCAGGAGATTGGACAGTTCCATGACTCCCCGTGAACCCGCTCACCGGCCCAGTTGGTTTAATAGGACCATGCACCCGGCCGACGCCCCCCACACCTCCGCGGACAAGCCATGAGACTCCTTGTCACCGGCGGGGCCGGCTTCATCGGAGCCAATTTCTGCCACCACCTCGCCCGGACAACCGACCACACGATCACCGTCGTCGACAAGCTGACCTACGCCGGCAACCGAGCAAACCTCGAGGGAATCGACGCACAACGCCTGACCTTCGTTGAAGCAGACGTGACCGATGCCCCCACGGTGACGCGTCTGGCCGAGGCGAGTGACGTCATCGTCCATTTTGCGGCCGAATCCCACAACGACAACTCGCTGCGAGAGCCACGACCCTTTGTGGACTCCAACCTGCTGGGGACGTTCACGCTGCTGGAAGCCGCGCGGCACACCGGGACGCGACTGCACCACATCTCGACCGACGAGGTTTACGGAGACCTCGAGCTCGACGACCCGCAGCGCTTCACCGAGGAGACCGCTTACAACCCGTCGAGTCCGTACTCGGCGACCAAAGCAGGCAGCGACATGCTCGTCCGCGCCTGGGTCCGCTCGTTTGGCGTGCAAGCGACCATCTCCAACTGCTCGAACAACTACGGCCCCTACCAGCACATTGAGAAGTTCATCCCGCGTCAAATCACCAACATCCTGATCGGAAGGCGCCCCAAGCTCTACGGTGCGGGACTCAACGTCCGCGACTGGATTCACACCGAGGATCATTCGTCGGCGGTGCTGGCGATCCTGGAGCGTGGACGGATCGGCGAGACCTACCTCATCGGCGCAGATGGTGAGAAGACAAACCTCGAGGTCATGCGGGCTATTCTCTCTCTCATGGGCCAGGACCCGGACGCCTTCGACCACGTCACGGACCGACCGGGCCACGACCTGAGATACGCCATTGATGCGACGAAGCTGCGTGAAGAACTCGGGTGGGTTCCGGCTTTTCGCGACTTCGAGGCGGGGCTTGCTGCGACCATCGACTGGTATCGCGACCACGAGTCGTGGTGGCGCGAGGCCAAGGAAGCAACGGAGGCCGCCTACGCCCGCCGCGGGCAGTAGCGCGCCCAGGAGGTGGACGTGGAAGAGATCGGTGAGGTCATCGGCCAGCAGGATGGCATGACCGTTCGCAGGACAGAAATCCCTGGTCTGCTCGTCTTGGACCTGCCTGTTCACGGCGACGAGCGGGGATGGTTCAAGGAGAACTGGCATCGCGCCAAGATGTCGGCGGCGGGCTTGCCTAACTTCGCGCCCTGCCAGCAGTCGATCTCGTTCAACACCTCCGTTGGCACGACCCGGGGCATTCACGCCGAGCCCTGGGACAAGCTCATCTCCGTTGGTTCCGGCGAGTTCTTTGGCGCGTGGGTTGACCTGCGGGCGGGCGCAACGTTTGGACAGGTCTTCACCTGCCGCGTCGGGCCCTCGCGCGCCGTGTTCGCCCCGCGTGGCGTGGGCAACGCCTTCCAGACCCTGGTTGACGGGACGGTCTACTGCTACCTCGTCAACGATCACTGGCGTCCGGATGCCGCCTACTCCATGCTCAACCTCGCCGATCCGACGGTCGCGATCAACTGGCCGATTCCCCTGGATGGCGCGGTGGTATCGCCCAAGGATCGGACCCACCCAGCGCTGGGTCAGGTGGTCCCCGTGCCGGGTCGAAAGACGCTGGTCATCGGTGCGAATGGGCAGCTCGGCCAGGCGCTCCAAGGTCGGATGAGCGCGGACGATGACGTC
>WQYN01000199.1 GCA_009781225.1 Micrococcales bacterium
CCCACCGGAACCAGTGCCGCGAGGCCAACAGCCGTCGCAAGCGCAAAAAAGACGACGCCCGAACAGCGCCGATGACGTTGAACCATGGAAGAACCACCATGTCCTTGTCGTGTTCAGGTCCACACCCTGCGGCAACGAGGAGGGCGATGTCCACCGTCATCGTCGAGGCACCGCTGCCGACTGCCAAGGTGCAGAGACTTGAGTTTCGGATTGTGGCTTGCGCCACCCCCCAACCTTAGACAAAGTTCATGGTCTAGACAAGCCGCGGCCTGCGCGGAGACGGCCGATCCGGCCCGACGGGGCGTTGTTTCGCGCTAGGCGAAGATCTGGGGGAGCTTGGCCTCGAAGGCTTCGCGCAGCTCGGGGAGGGTGATCGGGGGCAAGCCTTCGATCGCCAGGGCCGTGCCGCCATCGTCCATCGTGGCGCCTAGGTGGGCGAAGGGGACTTGATGCTTCGCAGCGAGAGCAGCGAGAGCGGCCGCGTTCTCCGTGGTGGTGGAGACGATGGCACGAGCCTGGGTCTCGGAGAAAAGCAGCTCGAAAAGCCCCAGACCATCGCGGGCGAGCAGGGCGTCGAGGCTGACCTCCGCGCCGATGCCGCGGTGGGCGACGCATTCGACGAGCGCCTGGGCAAGGCCACCTTCGGAGAGGTCGTGGGCGCTGTGGAGGAGGTCGGAGGCCTCGGTGAGGAGCTCGGCCAAGGCGCGCTCGGCGGGGAGATCGACCGCGGGAGGCATGCCTCCGAGGTGGTCGTGGACGACATCTGCCCAGGCAGAGCCACCCAGCTCTGCGGCGGTCGCACCCAGGAGCGCGACGTCAAGGCCAGCGCGGCTCCAGGTTGAGGGGACGGCGTGAGCGACGTCATCGACCACGCCCAGGACACCGACGATGGGAGTGGGCTGGATCGCGGAGGTGATGAGCCCCGGCGCCCCCGTCTCGTTGTAGAGCGAGACATTGCCGCCGCAGACGGGGATGCCGAGCGCGAGGCAGGCGTCGGCGATCCCGGTCATTGCCTCGACAAGCTGCCACATGGAGGCCGGTGACTCCGGGGAGCCGAAGTTGAGCCCGTCGGTGACGGCCAGCGGGCGGGCGCCGGAGCAGGCCGTGTTGCGGTAGGCCTCGGCGACAGCGAGCATGCCGCCCGTGCGCGGATCAAGCATCGTGTAGCGGCCCGAGCCGTCGGTGGCGATGGCGATTCCCAGGCCTGTCTGCTCATCGACTCGCAGGACCCCGGCGTCGTGGGGGGCCGCCTGGGCGGTGTTGCCTCCGACCGTCGAGTCGAGCTGGTCAGACACCCAGGCGCGCGAGCACAGGTTGGGCGCTGCGGCCAAGGTGAGGATGGTCTCGCTGATCTCCTGCGGAGTGTGAGGGCGGGGCAGGGCGTCGGGGACGTCGGCTTGGAGCGCGTCCTGCCAGTCGGGGCGCTGGTAGGGGCGGTCGTAGACGGGGCTCTCATGGGCGACGGTGCGGGGGTCCACGTCGACGACCAGCTCCCCACGCCAGGTGATGGTAAGGCGGCCTGTGTCGGTGACCTCACCGAGGACTGCGGTCTCGATCTCGCGTGCTTGCGCGATGTCCTGGAGGTCATCGAGGCGGTCCGGGCGGACCACGACCATCATCCGCTCCTGAGACTCGGACATGAGGATTTGCTCGGGGGTCAGCGCCTCGTCGCGCAGGAGCACCTGGTCGAGGTCAATGGCCATTCCGCCGTCGCCGGAGGAGGCAAGCTCGGAGGTGGCGCAGGACAGGCCGGCCGCACCGAGGTCGGAGATCCCCTCAGCCACGTGGTCCTCGAAGAGGTCGAGGCAGGCCTCGATGAGGCGTCGCTCGAGCTCCGGGTCACCCTGGGGGACTTCGGGGCGCTCGGCCAGCTCGTCCTCGAAGGTCTCCGAGGCCATGATCGACGCCCCGCCGACACCGTCGCCTCCCGTGCGTCCGCCGAGGAGCACAACGAGATTGCCCTTGCCGTGGGCGGCGGCCTCATGGAGGTCTTCATGCCTTAATACTCCGATGCAGGCGGCGTTGACCAGGGGGTTTCCCTGGTAGGAGGGGTCGAACACGGTCTCTCCGCCCAGGCACGGGAGTCCCAGCCCTTCCGAATAGTCCATGAGTCCCGCCACAACGCCGTGGACCATGCGCTTGGTGTCAGGGTCGTCGATCTTGCCGAACCGCAGCGGCGCCATGACGGCCACAGGCCGCGCTCCCATCGCGACAATGTCGCGGACCACCCCGCCCACGCCCGTCGCCGCGCCCCCGTAGGGCTCGACGAACGACGGGTGGTTGTGCGATTCGACCTTGAAGGTCACGGCCCAGCCGCCTCCGATGTCGACAACCCCCGCGTTGCCTCCGATCCCCGCGAGGAGCGCCTTGCGCATCTCGGGCGTGGTCTTCTTGCCGAACTGCGCGCCCAGGTGGAGCTTGGAGGACTTGTAGGAGCAGTGCTCCGACCACATGACCGAGTACATCGCCAGCTCGCAGGAGGTGGGACGGCGGCCCAGAACCTCGCGGATCTGCGCGTACTCCTCGGCCTTGAGCCCCAGGTCAGCCCAGGGTTGCGGGGTGTTCGGGGTCGCGGTCGCGTGGGCGACCGTGTCGATGGAGCGGATCGAATTCTGGGCAGAGGCAGACATCGAAAACCTTTCGTGATCGCGGCGGTGCACGTCAGTTTATCCCCGGCTCGCGTCGAACACCCGGAAGGGCGCGCGGGGGTTGTGGGCGCTCCCCGTCTTTTCGCCGAGTATGTGGAAACCTGAGGGTTAAGGGGGGGTGGCAACGTTGTTGTCCCTCGCAAACTCACATACTCGTTGCGAGGGGGGTGTGGGTGGGGGGTTACGTCAGCGGGTTGGTCCAGGTGATCATGGCGCCGCGAATCCACCCAAGGACGATGGCGGCACTGGCGGCCAGGAGGATCAGTCCCCACAGGAGCGACGCACCGCGGCTGGGGGCGGGCTTGGTGAGAATGGCGAGAGATCCGTAGCGGGTGAGGTCCGCCATCGGCCCCCACCAGGCAAAGGCCATGCCGATCGCGAGGCCGATGACGTGAGCCAGGATGCGGGGAAGCTCGCCGCTCGTGTCAAGCCAGCGGTCAGCGATCTCGAGGACCGCGAGGTTGGCGAGCCAGCCGAAGAGCGTCGCTAGCGCCAGGGAGGGGATCATGGTGGCGAGCGACTTGATGAGGGCAAGGGGTGTGCGGGCGAACGCCCGGGCGCGGTCAAAGGAGCGGGGACCGCGGCGGGCACGCAGCTGGCGGGTCGCCTCGGTGACGCGGGCAAAGGTGTGTCCCGTCCACAGCCACAGGGCGGCGAGGGCGATGGCGGTGGGCCAGCTGAGGGTGGAGATCGCGAGGAAGAGGACGGCGAGGAGGAGAGCAAGGAGGGATCGGCGGGGTCGAGCGGGGCGTTCGGCCCAGGGGGTGGGGTCGGAGGGGGGAATTGTGAGGGGGTGGGTGGTGCCGGAGCGGGGTTGGGGCGCTGCGGGGTGCGGTGCTGCGGGGTGCGG
>WQYN01000200.1 GCA_009781225.1 Micrococcales bacterium
AACGACGGATTGCACGGGCAGTCCGCTAAGCAAGGACTCTCGCATGCGCCGCATCGGTATCCCACTATCGAGTCTCGTGGTTGTCTTCTCGGTCCTCATGACCGCCGAGCCGTCCGCCTTCGCTATGTATGTCGGCCCAGGTTCCCCTGGCGGTCCCCCGGTTGCCGTGCCGGTAGCCGCGCCTTCCGGCCTGAGCGCTTGGGAAGTTGCGTTGATCGTCGTCGCCGGCGTCCTGGTCGTGGGCTTGGCGGTCGGCGCCGTTCTTATGCGGGCGTCTCGCCGTGGCGCTCCGACGACCGCTGTCGGTTGAGCCTGATCTCCGCGTCGACCGCCGAGACAGCTCTCCCGGCGGGGTGAGAGCTCGCTTCACGGCCTGGCCCTCGGTCTAGACCGTTGACGGATGCGAAGGGAGGGTTGGTAGCAAGGTTGCCAGCAGCCCCACGGGCAGCCCCACGGCCGGTACGAAGAAGAGCATGAAGCAGGCGCCGCCGAGGTTGTCGCCGATTGACCAGGTGCGGTAATCGCTGGTGCCGCTGCGGATGAACTCTTGGAGGATCACTCCGGTTGGTATGCCGCTGCTGCTGGCATACGTTGTCCAGACGAAGCCCACGAAGAAGAGGAGTCCGGCAAGCAGTGCAGTATCCATCGCTGCGACCGCTCCGCTGGCGGCGCTTCGGTGTCGGCGCATCGCCCACACCGCCGCGACCGCCGGTAGCAGGACGACGATGAGGTTGACGCCGTAGGAAGTGGTGGCGCTGCCACGAGCGACGAACCACGCGCACGGCAGGGCTGGTATCGCTGCGAGAATCCCAATGCGGTGGGTCGAGAAGGTTCTCAGCTTTGACACCTGGGCCCCGCAAAGGGTGTAGACGCCGATCGCGATGACGAACAGCGCCAAGTAGGGAATCCAGCTCGAGCCGGAACGCAGGCCCGGATAGTAGATGAGGCCAAAGGCAGCGAGTCCCGTCGCCACCGCAGCACACAACGCGGTCACTGAGCGCATGACCGTGGCGCCCTCGTCCCGATGCCCCGGTGCGGTCAGGAGGGCGAAGGTGCAGCCCCGCGCAAAGCGGCGCCGCTCGGCCGGCATATCGATCGCGTCCCGTTCAGCGATCATCGCATCGACCCATTCCCGGCGCGTCGGACCACTGAGCCGTCGGTAACCTTCCAAGAAGAAACCGCCAAAGGAAGGCACGCTGGTCACGCCCCCCGCAGTTGTAGTTGCCGGCGGCCGGTTGGCACGACGACCTCACCAATCAGCTGTCTTCCCGCGGCGGTCAATCGGTACAGATGGCGTGGCGGGCGCCCCGGGCTCACCGGATCCTCCCACCTTGCCTCCAGAAGCCCACGGTCGGCCAGGCGTATCAGGATCGGATACAACGACCCGGACTTGAGGCCGCTCTCGGTAAGGAGCTCATAGCCGTAGTGCCATTCCCCGGGATAGCGAGCCAAGCTGCTCAGCACCGCCAACGTTGCCGCTGTCATCGGGCCCCTCTTTCTGCCACCAGGCTGCTCTCTAGCCATGTAGAGAACGGCGCCGCTCGTTTAATACGACCTGGACGAGGACCTCACCAAGCTCCCCGCACCGGACGTGTCGCTCACGCAGGGCGCAGGTCCACAATTTCGGCAAGCGACGGGTCCACTCCGAGGATCGGTGGCTTCCGAAGGCGGACCACGTAGAGGTCCCCTTGCTGAATCTCGGCGCCTTGGCGCGGGATCAGCGCGCCGTTCCGTGACGGCTGTTCGGTATCGGATCAGCTCGGCAGCGCGCACTTCGTGGGGCGATAGCACCAACCACCATTGCGCCCTCCCCGCCGGGGGACTACCGCAGCGCCTCCGTAGTCGACTCCGTAATCACCACGGATACCGGATTCCGTACCCGGCTCCGTAGCCGTCACGGATGCCGGATCAGCCCCTCCGACCGCACCATCAACTCATGACCACCACCATTCCGAACCAACAAGCAAACATCCCCTCGCGGGCACGAGACTCAACACCCACCGACACACACGACCCGGCCACAACCCATGACAAAGGACACGCCCAGCAGCCAAGAGAACTGCCCAGCGGCTATGTCATCCCTCACCAAGCCACTCGCCTGGGACGCTGGCTGATAACAGAAATCGCCGCGATCGTAATCGCCTGCCTCGCGCTCTGGCTCATCATTTTCGGTCTCAGTCAACTCCACTAGATATTGCGGCCGACCACCGGACGGGGAGGTGAGAGCGGCTGATCGGACGGGTCTCGAAGACGGTGAACACCTGTTCGGGTGGGTATTTGGCCGGTGCTCAAAGTAGGCCCCAGAGGGCATCAACGACATCGGGGGAAACCCTCGACTTTTGGGAATGTGGCGAGATGAAGATCGTGACGGCTCGGGGGTGATACAAGATAAGGTCGGTGGAGGAGCCGTCGGAGCGGGAGACGGAGGTGTTGGAGCTGGTGGGCTCCCGCCTGTCCAATCGCCAGATAGCGGAGCGGCTCTACATTTCGGTGCGGACCGTGGAGAGCCATGTCGCCTCGCTGATCAGGAAGCTCGAGGTGGCCGACCGCCATGGCCTGGTCACCTATGTCGCGGAGCGCAACGATCCGGCGTCGGACGTTACCGACTTCCAGACGCGCACCAGTCTTCCCCTGCCACGCTCGTCGTTCATCGGCAGACAGGCCGAACGCGAGCAGCTCGATCGGATGGTCCTTCGCGATCCGTTGGTCACTCTCACTGGCATCGGCGGCTGCGGAAAGACCCGCTTGGCCTTGGCCGTGGCTTCGGATCTCGTGGGGTACTTCAAGCACGGGGTGTTCTTCGTCGACCTGTCTGCGGTGACCGACCCGAGCCTCGTCGAACATGCGGTGGCCGGGGCTCTGCGGCTGCAGATCCTCGATCCCTCCCCCGACGCCCTCGTCCACTACTTCGCGGACCGTGAGACGCTGCTGCTGTTTGACAACTGCGAGCACCTCCTCGACGCCTGTGGCGATTTGGCCGACGCCCTTGTGGGGGAGCGGTGCCCGGGGCTGCGGATCCTGGCCACGAGCAGGGAACCCCTGGGCGTGGACGGCGAGCGGGTCTTCCGGGTCCCATCGCTCGACATAGAGGCAGAGGCGGTCAGCTTGTTCGTCGAGCGCTCCTTGAGCGTCCGCCCCGACCTGCTGCTGGACCCCCGAAGCCAAGCCACCATCGCGGAGATTTGCCGACGAGTGGACGGCATTCCACTGGCGATCGAGTTGGCCGCGACACGCGTCGCCCACCTTTCGGTCACGGAGATTCTCGAGCGGCTGAACGACCGCTTCCGGCTCCTCGTTGGGGGGCGCCGGCGCATCCAGCGCCAGCAGACACTCTCCGCCACCCTGGACTGGAGCTTCAACCTGCTCGGCCCCGACGAACAACAGCTCTTGCGCCGTCTGGCCGTGTTCCGCGGCTCCTTCTCCCTACGGGCCGCCGAAGCCATTTGTCATTCCCACGCACTGGAACTGCTGGGAGCCCTCGTGGCCAAGTCCCT
>WQYN01000201.1 GCA_009781225.1 Micrococcales bacterium
AGCGCAGCGCAGTGCCCTTGACGCTGCCCGATCCCGACGCACAATCGTGGCGTCGGGAAACGCCCCACCACGCCACCACCAAACCACCTCAACTTGACACAAGGACATAAGAGGGTCCTTTGCCCCGGGTGGGGGGCGATAGGGTTTCTGCATGGCAAGGCAGTCAGGGGCGCGAGACCTCACCGTCCAACGGGGTAACCAATCGCGCCGCCGCGACATGTAGGGAACATGAACGCGATGACTGCCGTCGAGAAGCCTGCCCCGCTCCGGCCGTCCGCGACCCGAGGCCGATACCCTCCGAGCAGCGCCGAGCGCCTGGCCTTGAAATCCCCGCCCGCACCAGCACAAACCGCCCGCGCTGACGCCGCCCGCGCCGACGCGGCACGCGCCGACGCAGCCCGCTTCGCAACCGAGTTCTCCGCCTGGTACACCCAGGAGTGCCCCCGGGTCTTTGGCTACCTCTTGCGCAGGACCGGGGACGCCTTCGCCGCAGAAGACCTCACCGCCGAAGTCTTCCTCCTCGCGTGGAAAACGAACGATGGCGGTGTACCCCGGCCTGGGTGGACCTTCGTCACCGCTCGCAACCTACTTGCCAACCAACGCCGGGCTGATGCCCGACTCGTCAACCTCTATCAGGAGCTGGGCAGCGAGATTCGCACCGGTACCGCTCCCGGGTTCGGACCCCCACCCGACGATGACGACCCACAGATGCGCCTCTTCATTGCAGCAGTTGACAAGCTCTCTGCAGCGCAGCGCGAGTTGCTCATGGCCCGGTACTGGGACGAGTTGTCCACCGCCGAATGCGCCCGCCTTTTTGACTGTTCCCTTGCGGCCGTCAAGGTCCGCCTCCACCGCCTGCGCCTCGCGGTGGCCAAGCTTTGCCGCGAACTATCCCCCACGATCGAGGAGACCCGATGAGCTTCGCATCACGCGCGCGTCGCGCAAACCCCGCACCCCGGATTCCGGGCAGCCCACCCCCCGACCGAGTGACAAGGAGACTGTCGCACCTTGTGCCGAGGGACGTAATCGTCCATCAGCTGGAAAGCCGGGGGACGCCCGCCTTGGCGACGCCACCACCTCGAGGAGGGCGATTTCTCCGGCCGTTGATGGTCCTGGCGACGGCCGGGGTCGCTGCGGCGAGCTTCGCCGTGGTGTCGCTTGTTGTCCATCCCGTGGGTCCGCACGAACCGGACACGGGACCGGCAGGTGAGACGCGGGCGGGGCAGGCGTCGACGTTGTCCGGGACTCTCCAGGATGCGACAGCCCCGGCGAACGCCGAGGTGGCGGAGCTCGACCCTGGGGCCGTGCTTAGGACGACTGTCATCGACGTGACGCACTCCGGGGAGAGTTGGGGAGACTCGGTGACCCTCGAGTTCGAGCACCCGTGGTTCGCCGGGGACACGGTCTTTGTCCGCCTGTGGATGCGGGATGTGGCGCCGTTCGATCTGGCGGTGGGAGCGGAGCTTGACTTCTTCCAATCCTCCCAGGAGGGGACGCACACCTACCTGCTGCCCGATGACGGGGGGCTGGGGTGGTCGGCGCGGCTCGCATTCCCGGGGGTGGAAAGGCTCGAAATGGCGAGCGGAAGCACCGATTCTCACAGCTGGCCACACAGAGGCGTCACCGAGCTGTGGCTCGACGGGATCGCGGGGCCCGAGCCTGTGGGCGGCGTCATCCTCGATGATGAACCGTGGGTCGAGGATCCCAAAGAGCATGACCTCGGGCTCAAGGACCCCTGGTACACCGTGTCCGCCTACGGACCCGAAGGAGAATGGCCGTTCGCCTATGAGGGCGGCGCACCTTCCTACTATGCGCTCGCCGCCTACACGAGACAGCCCGACAAGGTGCGCGAGACAATCGGCAGTCCGAGACTCACCTCTGATGGCAAGTGGGCCTCGGCTCCGGAACCCCTTCACCTGCACTTCAGCCCTCCCGGAAGCCTGGGTGTCAACGAGAACGAGCTCACCACCTGGCCGGAAGCCGGGAGTCCGCTCGTGGTCGAAGCCACCAACCTGGGCAACTCTTCGGGCCTCTGGAGTCACGGACTGTTCCTTGAATACAAATACCCCGGCCAGCCGGGCGTCAAGGGTGTCACACACCTGTGGTTCGACGATCCGTCGTGGACCGCTCCGAAGCCAGGAGACGTGATGGAGTTCACCCTGGACGAGAACGGCGCATACGTTCTCACCGGTTCCAGTCTCGGCGATGACAACCCTCTGAGCAGGATCGTGCTGGAGCCGACCGACGCCCTACCGACCGCAGCGGTCGATGATCCCTCAGGTACTCCCGTTCTCATTGCGCGCCTGAGGGATGGCGGGCGCACAGACCCGGTCAGCACAGCGGTGACCCACCGAAAGGCGTCAGGAGATGAGGACAGGGTTACTGTTGTCGTCGCCACCGCCTCGACCAATGCTGAGCTCGCCACCTTCTCCGTCTCGGCTGTGCTGCCCCCGCTTGAAGCCACCGGATTCCATTTCCAGCGCGGGCTGGAAAACCTCAGCCTGACTCGGACTGGGGCGTGGGCTCGGGTGCCGCAGGGGTTCAAGGACATCCCCAGCCTCGCCGGCATCAACGCCGCCTGGAAAGCGAAGACCGTCACCCCTTTCCTAGGCTGACCGCTCTGCTTTCGCAAACTTGGGAGTGCTCTGCCAGGTTAAGAGGCCGAGTTAGCATGGCAGAGCACTCCCAAGTTTCGCGACACCGCTGGCGCACCCGCGCCGAGAGCACCCGCAGCGCGCAGAGATGCGAGAATGTTCCCTCGTGAGCACCGAGCCAGACACCCACCCGCACACTCCGCACCCCGCCGACCCTGCCAGCGCCGTCCTCCCCGACCCTCCCCGCATCCCACAGGTCCCCGACCGCCCCTCCCTCGAAGGCCTTGAGTCCAAGTGGGACGCCACCTGGGAGGCGCGCCAAACCTTCCGGTTCAAAAAGCCCCCGTCGAGAAAACACGTCTACGCGATCGACACCCCGCCCCCCACCGTCTCCGGCTCGCTGCACGTCGGCCACGTTTTCTCCTACACCCACACCGACGTGATCGCCCGCTTCCAGCGCATGCGCGGCCTGGAGGTTTTCTACCCCATGGGCTGGGATGACAACGGCCTACCCACCGAACGCCGAGTCCAGAACTACTACGGCGTGCGCTGCGACCCCACCCTCGCCTACGACCCCGACTTCACCCCCCCACGCGAAGGCGGCGGCGGCTCCACCAAGGCAGCAGACGAGCTCCCCATCTCCAGGAGAAACTTCGTCGAACTCTGCAAGCGCCTCTCCACCCAGGACGAGGTCCAGTTCGAGAATCTCTGGCGGCACCTGGGCCTGTCCGTCGATTGGACTCAGACCTACCAGACCATCAACGATAACGCCCGCGCCACCTCCCAGCAGGCCTTCCTCCGGAACCTCGCAAGAAAAGAGGCCTACCAAGCCGAGGCCCCCACCATGTGGGATGTCACCTACCGCACCGC
>WQYN01000202.1 GCA_009781225.1 Micrococcales bacterium
ATCGGGTTGTTGAATCGGTCGCGAACGCTGACCTGGGCTGCGTGATACTCCACGCCACCCACAACCCGGGTCTCACTATCAGTTCCGGTGAGCATGGTCTTGGACCAGTCGGGTGTCCTTTCAGCAACCCAAGTGACGTCCACGTTGCCGGAGTTCTTAACGGTGGTCTCACCGTTAGTGGTCACCAGCGCGGCATGCACGGTGTAGGTGCCGGCCTTGGTGGTAGTCATCGGAACACTAGCGATACCAGTGGTCGAATCCGAGCGAACCGAGGTCTCGGCGCCGTTGTTGATCGGGCCGGGTGCTTCGGTCCAGAACCGGACCAACTGGCCAGGAACCGGGTTGTTGTACTGATCAACCACTGCGACCTGAGCTGTCGAGGTCTCACCCACAGTCAGCAACAGCGGCGAGGCCGACAAGATCGACAAGGACGCAACCGCCTCACCAGCAATGAACGTAGCAATGTCGTTGCCGGTAACCAGCTTGGCAATCGACTTGGCAGTGCTCTGATGAGCAGTCACCTTAACGGTGAAACTTCCAGCCTTAGTCGAGGTGATCTTGGCTTCATAGATGCCCTGCTCGCCCGCGACCTCAGTGAATGACAGTGCGGTCGGGCCAGCCGGGTCAAAGGACACCGAGTCCTTGAGCGTCTCAACAGCACCCACAATGCCAGCGCCAGCAGCATCAGCAAGGAACACAGTGAGCATCTGGAAGTTGGCGGGGTTACCGTCGGCGACCACGCCCACAGTCTGCGAGACCGTGAACCACGAGTTGCCAGTATCGATCGGACCGTTAACAAACACAGCCTCAACAACACCCGAACCCGAAGGCTGAACACCAACCGCCTCGGCGTACAGCGTGTAGGTGCCGGGCACAGAGGTGGTGAAGCCCAGTTGGGCAACGCCAGCAGTGTTGGTGGTCACCCATCCGCCGTCCGTCATCTCGATGGCCGGAACAGACCAGATGCGCAGCCGCTGATCACCGATCACATTGGCCTTGGCATCACGCAAGGTCACCTGTGCGGTGTGAGTACCTGCGGTCACCAGCTGAGGATTGGTGGTCACCAGCTCGAGCGTGGACTGCGAAGCAGACGGTCCGTCGGCGACGAACACTGCGGTCCGGTTGGCGCCCTGGGAGTCGAGCATCTCGCCAGCATCGATCAACTCGACGCTCACATCGTGGCGACCGGTCTTGACCGAAGTCACCGATGCGGTGTAGATACCCAACTGAGCAGGATTATCCGAGAAGGACCCCACGATAGCCGGAGCAGCAGTTCCACGCAGGTTCAACTTCTGGTCCGGAACCAGGTTCCCGAAGGCGTCCTTCAGCACAACCGTCACGGTGTGGGCTTGCACACCATCGGCGATCTTCGTGCCCGAGGTCACCTCAAACGAAGAGGTCACCGTCGAGGGAACACCAGCGTGGAAGGTCACGAACGTCGGAGACCCTGCCGTGGCAGCAATCGGGTCACCCACGGTCACGGTCACATCGAAGATGTCAGCGAAGGTGGAGGTGATAGGAGCGGTGTAGTTGCCCGCCGAGCCCAGTGCGGCCGAACCCTCGACCCACTCGCCCACGACAGGAACACCAGTAGCCACGCCCCGGGCCTCGAACAGGACCGAGATCAACCGGGCGCTGCCCTGAACCGGAACGCCACGCTCATCACGCAAACGCACCGTCATCGAATGAGCAGCAACACCATTAGCTTCGAGGCTGCCGGAGGTCAGCGTGTAGTCCGACTTGGACGCATCCACATCCGAGGTTGCGAACTCTTGAACCAGATGATCAGCAGGCTTGGTCACCTGCATGCCCGTCACGCCAGCACCCGTAACCGTAGCCCGGACCTGAACAGTCCCAGCCAGCGACGAGGTCACATCAACCGAAGCGCGACCCGAGGAATCCACCACAACCGGCGAGGCCGGGGAGGTCTGGGCGCCAATCAGGCCCGAGACGCTGAAGGAGACGCTCACGCCAGGTCCGGCAACAATGTTGCCGTACATGTCGCGAACATCGACCCATGCGCGGTGCGGGTCAGCGGCGTTACCAGCGAGCTTGATCTCGGTGGTTCCGTTCAACGTGGTGTGCGAGGCAGACGGTGCACCGGCAACGAACAGAATGTCCTTGTTGCCAGAGTCCTTGACGTGTGACATTGACATGGTGGTTCCACCCAGGACGGCGTAGACCGTGTAGGTCCCAGCCACCGTCGAGGTGAAGTCCGCCGTGACAAGGCCCTGCGCATCCGAGCGGCCCGTGGCCGAAGCCGGATCAGTCTCCGAAACAGTCCACATCGTGACCTGCTCGTTGTCGACCGGGTTCTCAAACGCATCCAGGACAGTCACAGTCGCCGTGTGAGGCGTGCCCACAGTCCGCGAACCCTTGGTGACATCCAAGAAGGAGGTCGCAGCCGAAGCCGGACCAGCGATGAAGTGAGCAATCGAGTTGCCAGAAGCAGCAACCGGCATCGGGTTCGCCTGGCCCGTGGCCGTGAAGCCAACGGAAACCTGGTGACGGTCAGCCTTGGTGGAGGTCACCGTGGCGGTGTACTGCCCAGCAGTAGCACCAGGAGCAAAGGAGCTCACCGAGCTGTTGGGCGCATCCCCACTCAACACGCCAGGCAGCGTGAGGATCGGGTTGTTGTGCGCATCAGCGGCGGTGACAGTGATCGTGTGGGCCTCAACCCCGTTGGCGACCTTGGTGCCAGTGGACACCGAGTAGGCCAAGGTAGCAAGGGCCCCGGCGACGAACTCGACGCGGTCGTTGCCCAGCTCCAGTGGGTCAACCTTCATCCCGTCGAGGTTGACGGTCACGGTCTTCCAGCCGGCCACCAGTGAGGTGATCGTGGCGACGTAGGTTGAGGGATGGGCAGGATCGTTGACCGAGGTGAACGCGGAGACGAACCCTGAGGGCTTGGCTTCGGCGGTCAGGCTGCGCGGGTCGGAGATCGGGGCGTTGGCTCCGTATTCGTCGCGCAGGGTGACGGTGACCGTGTGGGTCTGCACACCGTCAGCAACACGAGGACCGGTGGAGACTTGGAAGTCGGAGTTGCCGGCGTCAGCGGTCTTGGGAACAAACGGCAGGCTCAAAACGCGCTTGCCCGCATCGTCCACAATCCACACATCCCCCGTGGACCCCAGCTTGGCTGAGACCTTGGAGATGCCGGTGATCTTCGAAGAGGTGATGTGGATCGTTACCATGCCGTCTGCACCGGTCACGTAGTCCGAGGGGGCCACGTGGGAGACGGTGCCGACCTGGTCGACGGTAAAGGAGACCAGCACTCCGGAGATCGGGTTGCCGTAACGGTCGGTGACCTTGGCGCGTGCCTCATGGAACATCACACCATCGGCATACCGAGACGAATCCTCGGTACCCGTCAACGTGGAGACTCGCGGATCAATAGCCCCAGCCTTGAACGCGGCCGGACCGGTC
>WQYN01000203.1 GCA_009781225.1 Micrococcales bacterium
CCCCGCCCGCCGGCGGGCTCGCCCGGTCGCGCACCTCCCCGCCCCCGCCCTGCCCCCGCGAGCCCGACGCGGCGCACACCCCCCCGCCCGCACCCTCCACCCCCGAGCTCGACCCGGCGCCCCCCTTTCCTCCCGCACCCCCCACCCCCGAGCTCACCCGCGACTTCGTCTCCCCCCAAGCCCCCGCCGTCCCGACGCATCGACCCGCTCACGATCCTTCCGCCATCGGCCTCGTGGCGCTTGACATTGACGGGACGATGACGCGCTTCAACGATGAGGTGAGCCCCGCCGTCTACGACGCGGTTCAGCGGCTGCGGGCCAGCGGGATTCATTTGGTGCTCGCGACCGGCCGGGGCACGAGCGGCACGCTGGCCGCCGCAAAGTCCCTCGACCTCGACGATGTGTGGGTCGCCAGCTCCAACGGCGCGATGATCGGCCGGCTCGACTCCACCCACCCCCGCGGCTTCGAGGTGGTCGAGCTGGTCACGATCGACCCGCGCCCCGTCGGCGAGGCGGTCCGCGCCGCGTACCCCACCGCACGCTTTGCCCGCGAGGACTGGGTCGAGGGCTGGCTGCTGTCCGAGCCGTTCCCCACCCACGAGATCCATCCTCCTCGCCGCATCGCCCCAATCGAGGACGTGTTCCGCGCGCGCTGTCCCCGACTCATTGTCCGCGCGCCGGATCTCAACCGCGACGAGATGGCCGCGCTGCTCGCCTCGCTCAACCTGGAGGGTGTCCACTTCGATATTGGCTGGTCAGCCTGGGCAGACGTCACCGCGGAGGGCGTGTCGAAGGCCGCCGCCCTGGAGAATATCCGCGCGCGCCTCGGGGTCGCCCCGGAAGGAACGGTCGCCGTAGGCGATGGTTCCAACGACATTCCCATGCTCGCCTGGGCGTCGCGCGGCGTGGCCATGGGTGGGTCGTCGCCGCCGGTCATCCGCGCAGCCAGCGAAGTCGCTCCCACCATTGAGGACGATGGCGTCGCCTGGCTCATCGACACGATTCTCGCCTGAGACTGCGCTCACCGGTGAGGGAAACGAGTGGGTGGTGACTTCATGTCGTGGCAAGCGATGGTGCGCGAGTGCCGGTAGGCTTGACCGCATAGCCCACGACGGAGGTGGGTTCTGTAACAGTCGCCTCAACTGTGCGGCGTGCGATCGTGAAAGGTAGGGGAGGACTCCGGTGAGCCAGCCCTGGACCGACGTTGATCGCGCGCGCCTTGGTGTCGCCGATCCGGCGACGCCTCCCGGTGACCTCGCGGAGATCGCCCGGCTGCATCCCGGCCTGAGAATGCGCGTCGCCTGGCACAACGCCACCTATCCTGGGCTGCTCGAATGGTTGTCCAAGTACGGCGGTCCCGGAGTTGCGGCCGCGGTGCTCGCCCGGAGAAACGCCGATCAGGCGGTGCTGAACCAGACGCTGTCGTTCCCGGCGGCATACGGGACGGCTGATGCTCGCAAGGCCGCCGCCCTGGGTGGGGTGGGTTCGCGGCCGGCGCCGTCGCCCGCACGTCCCGAGGAGAAACCCTCTTTGGGAGAAGGCGCGCCGGAGGCGGAGTCCACGATCACGCTCAAGGTGGAGGAACCGCCGAAAGACGAGGCCGCGACGCCTGCAGCGGTGCTTGAGGTGCCGGATGTGCCCGAGGTCCCGGTAGCAGAACCGGTGGTCGTGCCGGATATTCCGGATGTGCCCGAGGTTCCGGAGAGGGTGTCGGTGGTCAAACCGGCGGTTGCGAAGCCTGCGGTCGCGCCGGAAATTCCGGATGTGCCCGAGGCTCCTGAGAGGGTGTCAATAGTCAAGCCGACGGTTGCGAAGCCTGCGGTGGCGCCGGAAATTCCGGATGTGCCCGAGGCTCCTGAGAGGGTGTCAATAGTCAAGCCGACGGTGGCACCGAGCGTTCCTGCGGTCCCGGTGGTTCCTGAGGTGGCGGCAGCGGCAAAGGCGACGGTCGCGCCCCGGTCTCCCGACGCGCCCGTGGTTCCTGAGCTAGCAAAGGCCCTGGTAGAAAAGGCGCCCGAGGCTGCACCGCCTGCCGGGTCGGTTCCCGCGCGGGAGCGACCCCTTCCGTTCCCCCGGCAGCGTTCAGTGCCGGCCCGGGCCGGCCAGTACGGCCCCGACCGCGATGCCCTTGACATTCACGAGCTGCTGAGTTCCAGCGAGGAGAGCGACGCCCCAGAACTCCGGCTTTCCGAGCAGTCCGTGGCGCGCATCTCTGCGGCGGCAATGGAGGCGGCGCTGCAGCATGAGGCCGCCTTTGACCTGCCTCGCGTCCTGTCGTCCGACACGTTGAGTCCGGTAAGGCGTCGCCCGATGATCTCCTCGCCGGTCGCTCCCATTGACCGCAGTCTGGCGCTGGGCGATCCGTCGGTGGATCCCGGCGCTACGCGCACGGCTGGCGCTCCCGGCGAGACGCGCGATGCCGACGACCCCCCGCCGGAACGTCCTCGCGCGTCGACGCTCACCAAGGTTTTGGCGGTCGTCACCCTCGCTATGGCCCTCGCCGCGATAATCATTGGTGTGATTCTTCTCACACTTCCCAAGCCCACCGACGTGGTCTCGGGACTCCCGGCCACGCCGGGCTTGCGGTCCGTCATCGTCTCTCAGGAAAGCGGGCCACTTAGCCAGGAAGCTCTTGGTGTCGATCAAACCCTGGGATAGGGGCGACGAGATCCGCGGTGTTGTTGCGGACGGAGCCGACGGCAGGCGACACCTCCCGGGGGATTAGCTCGGGATCTGGCAGGGCCCTGAGCAGGGCATCTACTTCCTCGCGGCCCGTGAGAGCCGGGTCGAGCCAGGGGTCAGCGAAGTCAGGTGGCACGACCACTGGCATTCGGTCGTGGATGTGGCCGAGGATGTCACTGGCCGCGCGCGTGACGATGGCGACCGAGCAGGGTGGGCGGTCGTGGGCTGCCCGCCCGGGGAGTGTGGAGGGGCGTCCCCACTCGAAGACTCCGGCAAATCCCACGAGCCCGCCGTAGGGCGGGTGGAGAAACAAGGGGGTCTTGGAGCCGTCGGGGTTCGTCACCCATTCGTAGTAGCCAGAGGCGAGGACGATGGCGCGCCGACGCGAGGCAGCGGAACGGAAGGACGGCTTGCTCGTGAGAGTCTCGGCGCGGGCGTTGATGAGAGGCGGGCCGGTGCCTGGGGTTGCGATCCACGGAGGGATTAGTCCCCATCGGGCTACGCACAGCTCTCGGACGCTGGAATTGCCGGGAGGGTCCGACCCCACGGGGGATTGGACGATGATGGCGACGTCGTGGGTTGGTGCGATGTTCCACGAGGGAGCGAGGACCGCCGAGACGAGGTCAACGCCAAAGACGCGGACGACATCGTCCGCAGAAGAGTAGTTCGCGTATCGACCGCACACGCCTCCCAGTGTGCCTCGGATCACCGATCCGACCTGGGAAGGCGCGCGGGCTCGTGCC
>WQYN01000204.1 GCA_009781225.1 Micrococcales bacterium
CAGTTGGCGGACGATCTCTTCGGCGGCCTCCAGATTGTTCGAGGTGACGGTGGCTTCCAAGGTGCCGCCGGAGCCGGTGAACTTTCCGGTATTGACGTCAATGACGGTCATGGCCTCGGTTCGATCAATGATCAGAGTGCCGCCGGAAGGTAGATGAACCTTGCGGTCGAGGGCTTTGGCGATCTGTTCGTCAATCCGGTACTTGGCGAAGAGGTCACCTTGATTCTCGTCGCCTGGATCTTGGGGTTCCTTATTCCAATGCTTGACCCGGTCGGCCAGGTTGGGAGCGACATGTTGGATGTAAGCCTCGACTGTCTCATAGGCGTCGGTTAGGCCACCATTACCGTCAACCACTAGTTCTTTGAAGTCTTCGGTGAAGAGGTCACGGACGATTCGCATCGTCAGGTCCGGTTCGGAGTAGAGCAATTGAGGTGCCGATCCCTTGGCAGCCTTCTTCTCAATGACCTCCCACTGGGCTTTCAGCCGGTTGATGTCGTGGATCAACTCGTCAGTGGTGGCACCTTCGGCGGCCGTCCGGATGATAACCGAGGCCTGATTATCGACCAGGTCATCCAAGATGGTCTTCAGCCGACTGCGTTCTCGGTCGGCCAACTTGCGTGAGATGCCGGAGAGATGACCACCAGGGGCGTAGACGACGTAGCGGCCAGGGATCGAGACATGGGAGGTCAGGCGGGCGCCTTTGGCTCCGACCGGGTCCTTGGTTACCTGGACGAGGATGATTTGACCTGAGGTGAAGACTTCCTCGACTTTGCGATTCTCACCAGCCGCACCCAAGGTCTCCCAGTCGACCTCGCCGGCGAACAAGATAGCGTTGCGACCGCGGCCAATATCAACGAAGGCGGCTTCCATTGACGGCAGCACGTTTTGGACCCGTCCTAGGTAGACATTGCCAATCAACGACGTGGCCTCGGTCCGGTCGACGTAGAGCTCGACCAGGATGTCATCTTCCAAAACGGCAATCTGAGATAGCTCCGCCTGCTGACGGATGACCATGGTGCGAGCCACCGACTCACGTCGAGCCAGGAATTCGGCCTCGCTCAGGATCGGTGCCCGCCGGCGGGAAGCGGCTCGGCCTTCACGGCTACGTTGACGCTTGGCTTCCAGGCGAGTTGAACCCTCGGTGCCGGTGACCTCGCCGGTGCCGGGGCTGGCGGCTCGGCGCGAACGTACCTTGACAACAACTTCGGCCGGATCGTCCTCGGCTTCTGTCGCCTCTTCGCCGCGCCGACGACGCCGCCGCCGACGACGACCGGACTCCCCGTCGCCATCTCCGTCTTCGATGGCTTCACCGGTCTGAGCCGGCTGGTCACCACGGTCGGAGTCATCGGTGGTCTCGGCTTCACCTTTGTTCTTATTGTGGCGACGGCCGCCACGGCGACGACGGCGACGGCGACCGGACTCATCGGCCTCGTCTTCACTGGGCTCGACCTCAGTCTCCTTGGCTTCGTCGCGGCTGGTTGGCTCAGCCTCGGACGCGGTCTTGACCTCGGCAACCTCAGCGGCGATAGCTGAGGCCAGATCGTCGAGGGCCTCGCTGACCCGGCGTTGGCGCGACCGCGAAGTCTTCTTCGGGCGCGACTGGCTGAGTTCGTCGAGGGCCTGACTGACGGCATCAGTCGTGGACTGGGTTTCGACAGCCGCGTCATCGGAGGTCGTCTGGTCCAGTTCGTCAGTGTCGGTTGTTGATCCAGCCGCCGTCCGACGGCGCGAGCGGCCAGTACGCTGTTTCTGTTCCGGAACTGTGTCAGGCTCTGATTCGGCGGTTTCGCCGGCCTCCACCCGGTCTTTTCGATGAGCGTTGTCTGTGGCTTCCGCACCGTCTGGCGCATCGTCCGATGGGATCTCGGTCAATGTCCCAAAGACCATCATGTCTGATCGTCGACGGCGGCTTCGGCGAGCTGGTTTGTCTTCGACTGGTACGGCTGGGGCGTCAACCTCCGTTACATCTATGGATTCATCATCGAGCATTTTCGCTCCCTCACCGGCCATCTGGCCGAAATCGCGGCGCGGGTGGGGGCCACCACGCGCAAAACCTTGAGCATCCCGGCTCGTCAGCCGTTGGTCGCCGCAGTCATCCACCGAGGGGTCGCGGTCTGGCCGATAACGATTCGGACCGGGGTAATCCACTAGGTGTGGATTTCGCCTGATCTCTAGTATGTCACAGCCGACCGAAAGAGACGGGTCGGATGGGTTATCCATGTCGCTGCCGTGGTTTAGGCTGGTGAGTGCATGGGTGCCCCCGCGATGCGCCAACATCCGGGGGCTTGGACTTCGCTGGATTGGAGCGTCGTCATGGTTGAGCCTACTGATCGTCCGGTGGCCGGGGTTGACTATCCCTCGCGTCTGGCCCAGTTGCGCGCCTGGTTCGCCACCGACGCGGACTGTTTGGACTATCTTGACTGGTTGCGGTGGCCTGCCGGGTTCGTTTGCCCGCACTGCGGCGACACGGCTAGCTGGCGGGGCGAGGACGGTCGGCGACGGTGCCGTGGTTGCGACCGTCGGGTGTCGGTGACCGCCGGGACGATCTTCCAGGGCACGCGCACACCGTTGACGGTGTGGTTCGAGGCCGTCTGGTTGATGACGGTGCCGAAGAACGGCACCTCAGCGTTGAACCTGTCGCGGGTGTTGCCGATCGGTTCGTACCAGACGTCGTGGACGATGCTCGCCAAGCTGCGCTCGGCGATGTCTTGCGTTGACAAGGACAAACTATCCGGCACTGTGGAAGTCGACGAGTGGTTCCACGGCGGTGTCGCCAGGGGCGGAACCGCGTTGACTGGGAAGAACCTCGTCGTCGCGGCCGTGGAGCACGGGCCGAAGGGGCACGGCTACGGGCGGGTGCGGTTCGGTATCGTCTCCACCCGCTCGACGTGGGAGTTGCGCAAGGTGGTCCGCGCTGTTGTTGTGCCCGGCGCGTTGGTCATCACCGATGGTTTGAGCGCCTACCAGTCCGCTCTGGCGGGGTACCGACACGAGGTCCGCAACGAGTCGGCTCCGGACGCCGACGACCCCCATGTGTTGCTGCCGGGAGTCCATCGGGTGTTCTCCCTGGCGGAACGGTGGCTGCTGGGCACCCACCAGGGCGGTGTGAAACGTGAGCACCTTCAGGAGTACCTCGACGAGTTCGCGTTCCGCTGGAACCGACGCCACGCCAGCAACCGGGGCATGCTGTTTTACCGGCTGCTGCAACACGCCGTCGCTGCCGCACCCGTCACCTACAAGGACCTCGTACGCGTCGGCGACGCCAAGCCCGTCACGCCTGCGCCGCCTGGAAGCCGTGCTTTACCCGGAACTCTAGAAGCGGACAACGCCCACCGCCCATGGCGACAACGCGCCACCCCGCAACTACACCCTGACCGCTCAGATTTACGGCAGCGACATGGATAACCCTTCG
>WQYN01000205.1 GCA_009781225.1 Micrococcales bacterium
TGATCCTCCCCCGCGTCCTCGGCTCATTGACCGGTGTCTCGTCGCCGCCTACGACGCGGGTCTCGACGCTGTCGTGTGCCTGACCAAGGCAGATTTGGAGGACGATGGCGAGCTGCGAGCCCTCTACGAGCCGCTCGGTGTGCGCGTGGTCGCCACGAGTGTGGTGGGGGGGGGCGCGGGTGAGAGCGCGACCCAGGGGACGCCATCGTGCGACATGGGCGACGGCGGAGGCGCGGGTGAGAGCGCGACCCAGGGGACGCCATCGTGCGACAGGGGCGACGGCGGGAGCGCGTGGGAGGGACGGATTGAGGGGGTGAACGAGGTGCGGGGACTGCTGGCGGGGCGGGTGTCGGTGCTGGTGGGGCACTCGGGAGTGGGGAAGTCAACGCTGGTCAACGCGCTCGTGCCGGGGGCCGAGCGGGCGGTGGGCGAGGTCAACTTGGTGACCGGGCGCGGGCGGCACACATCGACGCAGGTCGTGGCGCTGCCGCTGCCGGGCGGGGGGTGGATCATCGACACGCCGGGAATCCGGAGCTTCGGGCTCGGGCATGTGCGCGACGAGCACATCCTGGCGGCGTTTGAGGACGTGGCAGCGGCGGCCGAGGACTGCCCGCGCGGCTGCACCCACGCGGCCGACGCGCCCGACTGCTTCCTAGACGAATGGGTGGAGGAGGCGGGCGAGGCGGGGCGGCGGCCTAGGCTGGATTCGTTCAGGCGGCTCATGGAAAGCCGCGCTGAGGAGAAGGTGGGGAGATGAACGAGCGGGGGCTCGGGGGCAGCCGGGCTGAGGAAAGGACGGGGAAATGACCACGCTGGACGCACCGCTGGGGGCGGATCGCTGGGGCGAGTTCGCCCGGGATTTGTGGCTGGCCCACGTCCTGGCTGATGTGGCGGACGAGGTGGCGATGGCGCGGTTTGGTGCCGCTGACCTGCGGGTTGAGTCCAAGCCGGACATGACGCCGGTGACGGACGCCGACCGCGCGGTCGAGCAGGCGATCCGCGGGAAGCTCGCCAAGGCTCGGCCCGCCGACGCGATTCTCGGCGAGGAGTTCGGCGGCGCGCTCGGTGCCGGGCGCACCTGGGTGATCGACCCCATCGACGGGACAAAGAACTTTGTGCGCGGCGTGCCGGTCTGGGCCACACTTATTGGCCTCGTGGACAATGGCGAGGCTGTGCTCGGTGTGGTGAGCGCGCCATCGTTGGGGCGTCGGTGGTTCGCGGCGCGGGGAACCGGAGCTTGGAAGGGACTGTCGTTGGCGTCGGCGTCGGCGCTGCGCGTCTCGGGGGTGTCGCGGCTGGGCGACGCGTCTTTCTCCTGCTCATCGGTGGGGGGATGGGCTGAGCGCGGGCGGTTGGCGGCGTACCTGGCGTTGACAAAGTCGGTGTGGCGGACGCGGGGGTACGGGGACTTCTGGTCCTACATGCTGCTGGCGGAGGGGGCGGTGGACTTGGCGGCCGAGCCGGAGCTGGCGCTCCACGACATGGCGGCCTGCGCGGTGATCGTGGCCGAGGCGGGAGGCCGGTTCACCGACACGCGCGGGGAGATTGAGGGGCCCTTTGGGGCGGATGCGTTGGCGACGAACGGATTGCTGCATGAGGAAGCGGTGGAAGTGCTGGAGGGCGGGGCGGGCCGGTAGAGTCTAGGGTGCGCGTCGCGCCACGCCTGACCGGCGTTTTTTCGGCCGAGCGGCGCCCGAGAGAGGAGAACACAGGTGGTCCCTCAGCTATTCGTCCGAAGGTTTTTCCCCGCTGCGGTCGCCGCGTGTGCTCTGACGCTGGGCGGGTTCCTCCCAGCGACGGGAGTAGGTGAGCCGACGGCCACCTTGACGGTCCAGGTCGTCACCCAGGCGGGGATTCCGCCGAGCGTGGCGATAGTTCACGTCGAGCAGGCTGATCCCGCCATCGCGCCGCTGGCGTGGGAGTGGGTTGCCGGAGACGGTCCCGACGAGACGACCGGGATCGTGGCCTTCCCCGGCCTGCGCCTGGGATGGCCCACGCGCCTGAACATCGATACCTTCTTCCCCGCCGTGATCACGGAGGGTGGAGTGATCATCACAGGAACCCAAGGAAAAACGTTGACAGGGGCGGAGGGGACGTCCTTCGTCATGCCGGCGACCATGACCCTGACCGTCGACGTCGGAGCCCCCACCCTCGCGACCGTCGCGGCAAGTGCGGCGACCGCCAAGGGCAAGAAGGTCCCGGTCGGCTTCTTCACCGAGACCGGTCGCCCCCTGGTCCCCGGCTGGGATGCCCTCACGCCGCTGGGCGAGGTCTTTGCCCTGAACCCCGGCAACTTCCTGGTCGGCACCGCCGCCTGGGACGGGTATTCCCTCATCGCGGCGAGTTTCCACGGGTCGGGCGGCAGCACCGTCGCCTCCATGGCCAAGGCGGTTCCCGTCCAGGTTGTTGGCGGCCACCTAGTCTCCGTCCCCCCCCTGCGCGCAGGCGCGTGCGCGAGCGTCAAGGGTGTGGTCAAGGGAGTGAAGAAGGGGCGCAAGTACCAGGTCTACGTCGAGAATCGAGCCACCACCGGCTCCTACACTCGCCAGGCCTTCCCCAAGCCGAAGAAGGCCACCAGCTCGCGACTGGCCTTCACGGTGCCCGGTGTCGCTGTGGGCAGGTACTCCGTCCGCGTCCAGGACGAGACGAAGCCCGGCGGCACGGCGGCCTTCTGGAAAGACTCCTCGTCCAATCACTCGAAGCTTCCCCTGGTGGTCAAGCGGTGCGCTGTCAAGAAGGGTGTGAACCTCACCCTGAAGAGGACCAGCAAGGCCGTGGTGAAGACACAGGCTGAGATCGCCGCCAGAGGGAGCATCACCCTCACGGCCAAAGTCGCCGGAGTCAGAAAACCCACCGGACTCTTCAAGGTCACCTTTGGCCCCTGGTCCACCACCAAGAGGATGACAGCCAGGAACTCGGGCTCCCTGCGAGTGAAGATTCCCAAGGCTCGCACCTGCGGAGATACGGCGATTGTCCGCTTCACCCCCTCGGGCGCCACCGCGAAACTCGCCTCCCCCAGCATTCAACGCCTTCGCGTGGAGTGCCACACTAGTTGACGGCGCTCTGCGCGGCGGAGGTCCTTTGATGAAACGCGCCGGGGTCTTGCGCCCACAGGGAGGTAAGCGGTGACCAACAACCACGGACGATGGCGGAGGGCGGCCTGCGCTGGCCCGCTGGCCGCCGCGCTGGTGCTGGGTGTTTGTCTCCCGGCGCCAGGGATCGGGGAAACCACCGCAGTCTTGACCATCACCGTCAAGACCCAGGGGGGCTTGCCTCCCAACCGGGCGTACATCCACGTCGAACAGGCCGATCCTGCCGTCGAGCCACTGGACTGGGTGTGGATGAACGGCAAAAGCCCAGATGAGAAGACTGGGATCGTCACCTACACCGGCCTGCACCTGGGCTGGAAA
>WQYN01000206.1 GCA_009781225.1 Micrococcales bacterium
CCAGCACCCCCAGGCCCAGACAAAACCCCCCCACCCCGCAGCCACCCCGCGAACCCTCGTACATCCCCCTCCGAGACGGCACCGATGTCGACAACCCCTTGCCCCCCCAGATACCCCCCATATCTGCGCAGGTCACGCGCGTAGGCGAGCAGGGTGTTGCGTGACAACCCGCGCTCGACTCCCAGATGCGCCAGGCACTGGGAGATCGCCGACTCGACGTCCACCCTCCCATTGTGCCGTGCCTGCGAAAGGTAGGCTGGGCGCCAAGCCGACCCCCCGCCAAGGGACCTCTCCATATGAGGAGCGAAGCCGTGACCGCTGCCTACGATTTCACCTCCGCCGACGTCAGAGCGGTCATCCACGCCAAGGCCCTAGCGGCCGACGCCGTGGAGCGCGCAGGCCACGGCCACCCCGGCAGCGCTATCTCCCTCATGCCCGCGGGTTACACCCTCTACCAGGCGGTCCTGCGCCACGACCCCGGCGATCCACTGTGGTTAGGACGCGACCGGTTTGTCCTCTCAGGAGGCCACTCCTGCCTGGTGCAATACGTCCAGCTCTTCCTCGCCGGCTACCGCATCGACCTCGACGACTTCCGCGCCTTCCGCACCCCCGGCACCCAGCTCCCCGGCCACCCCGAGTTCCGCCTCACCCCCGGCGTCGAGATGACGACCGGCCCCCTAGCCCAGGGCCTGGCCGGCGCCGTCGGCATGGCAATGGCAGCCCGACGCGAACGCCACCTCTTCGACCCCGAGGCCCCTCAGGGAGCCAGCCCCTTCGATCACACGATCTGGGTTCTCGCTGGCGACGGAGACATCCAAGAGGGCGTCGCCTACGAGGCCTGTTCCCTGGCCGGCACCCATGAACTCGGCAATCTCGTCGTAATCTACGACCGCAATTTCATCTCCATCGAGGGCGACACCGACGTCGCCTTCACCGAGGACGTCACCCAGAGATTCCTCTCCCAAGGCTGGCACGTCCAGGAAGTCGACTGGCGCGCCAACAACCAGTACATCGAGGATGTCGGCGCCTTCCACGACGCCCTCGTCGCCGCCAAGGCTGAGACCACCAAGCCCTCGCTCATCATCCTCGACACGGTCATCGCCTGGCCCTGTCCCACCAAGTCGGACAGCGCCTCCAGTCACGGTGCCAAGCTGGGCGCCGAGGAGGTCGCCGGACTGAAACTCCAGCTCGGCCTCGATCCTGAGGTGAGTTTCGCCATGCCGGACGAGGTACTCGAGCACACACGTCGCGTCATCGTCCGCACGTCGCGGGCTCGCGATGAGTGGGAGGTGGCGTACGCGGGCTGGCGGGCGGCCCATCCCGACCGCGCTCAGCTGCTGGACCGCCTGCGCGCGGGCCTGCTCCCGGGCGGGCTTCGCGAGGTGTTGCCGCACTTCACGCCGGGAAAGCCAATGCCGACGCGCAAGGCTTCGGGCGTGGTCCTCAACGCGCTCGCCTCCCTCTTGCCCGAGCTTTGGGGCGGGTCTGCGGACCTCGGCGACTCCAATATGACGGTCCTGGAAGGCGAGTCCTCCTTCCTCGCCCGACCCACGCACGATGGCGCGTGGCCAGGTGGGCCGGGCGGGCGCATCATGCACTTTGGGGTGCGTGAGCACGCGATGGGGCAGATCGTCAACGGGATCGCGCTCCACGGCCTGACCAGGGCTTTTGGCGCGACTTTCCTCGTATTCTCCGACTTCATGCGCCCGGCCATCCGCGCCGCGGCGTTGATGCAGATCGGCGCCGTCTTTGTCTGGTCGCATGACTCGATTGGGGTCGGGGAGGACGGCCCGACCCACCAGCCGATCGAGCAGGTCGCGACCATGCGGGCCATTCCCGGCTTTGACGTGGTCCGTCCCGCCGACGCCAACGAGGTCTCCTGGGCGTGGAAGACCGTCATCGAGCGCCAAGACCGTCCCGCCGCGCTGATTCTCTCCCGTCAAGCCATCCCCATCTTCCCCCGCGCGGACGATGACGGCGCTGGCGGTCACGCTCTCGGCGCGGGCGACGCTGGGGATGGGGATGAACTCTTGGCGCCCGCCTCGGGTGTGGCATTCGGGGCGTATGTCCTGGCTGAGCCCCCGGAGGGCTTGGGCCTTGATGTACTGCTCATCGCGACCGGCTCGGAGGTTCAGCTGGCGCTGGGCGCGCGCGACCTGTTGGCGCGCGATGCGATCGGTGCCCGAGTGATCTCCGCCCCCTGCCTCGAATGGTTCGCCGAGCAGGACCCTGACTACCAGGCCTCGGTCCTCCCACCCCACGTCCGTGCCCGGGTGAGCGTCGAGGCTGGCCTCACCCTCGGCTGGCGGGATTACGTCGGCGACGCCGGGATCACCGTGGGAATCGACCATTTTGGCTCCACCGGAAGCGGCGACCACATGATGCGCCAGTACGGCTTCACCCCAGAAAACGTCGCGGCCCAAGCAAGGATCTCCCTCCGCGCCGCCCGAGGTTTCTAACCCCCACCATTCTCGCGCGGGTATAACTATTCCGTCGGGACGCCATCCTTGCCCTCCCCGCGCCCACTATCAGCGAATTCTGCTTGTAGCATAAACTCCGATACCTGAACTCAGTACGCCTCTCACCTGCGGAGACGCGGAACCGAAGGGTTTTCGAGTCGCCACCCTCTTAGGGACCTCGGAATGATTGCGGTGACGGAAGGTACGATTCTGACCAACATTGCCGTTACCGCGCCTGATGGCGCAGAAAGCGAAAGATTCAATGCGGAAATCCACGCGCATCGCAAAATGCAGCGCGCTGATTGCTGGGGCAACCCTGGCTTTCGGTGTCGTACAGCCCATGGCTGCCTCTGCCGGACCTCCGGAAGACCAGCTCATGAACCTCGCACAGTATGTCAATCCCCTGATCGGCACGGCATGGCAGTCGGCTTCCGGCTATCAGGGCAATGTCGCTCCCGGCGCTCAGGTGCCGCACGGTATGGTCAACTTTGGGCCGGACATGAACCGGCCGAGCTACAACGGGTCGGGTGGGTACACGACCTCGACCAACGCCAACCCGACGACCATCCCCGTCAACTTCTTCTCCGTCACTCACCTCAACGGACCCGGGTGCCCGGGTGCGGGTGTCGTGGGCATGATGGCCGGGACGACCTCTCGGGCTGTTGCCAACCAGGCCGCGTCGATCACGACGGGCAATGGCGCAGGCGGTGTGCCGACCACTCCGGTGCTCTCCTACACGCCGGCTCAGGAGACTGTCCAGCTTGGCTACTTTGCCACGACGGTCAACAATGCCAAGCACGAGTTCACCTCGACAGCCCGCACGGGCGTGGCACGGTTCACCTACCCGAACAAG
>WQYN01000207.1 GCA_009781225.1 Micrococcales bacterium
CCAGAAAAAGGAGCATGCAATGAGCCCGCAACCACAGACCTTGCGTGTCGGCCTCCTGGGATTTGGAGTGGTCGGATCCCAGGTGGGACGGCGGCTGATCGCCGAGGCGGAGGAGCTTTCCGTACGCGCCGGAGCGACCCTCGAGATGATCGGCGTCGCCGTCAAGGACCTCGACGAACCGAACGTCGTGGCCGCCCAGCCCCCCAACGTCACGACGAATGCCCGGGAGCTCATCGCCAAGTCCGACATTGTCGTCGAGCTGATCGGCGGGGTCGAGCCGGCCCGAACCTTCATTCTCGAAGCGCTGGCCCAACGCAAGAGCGTGGTCACGGCGAACAAGGCGCTGCTGGCCCAAGACGGCCCGGCGCTCTACCGGGCAGCGGCCGAGGCAGGGGTTGACCTCTACTATGAGGCGGCCGTCGCCGGAGCCATTCCCATTGTCCGCGGCGTGCGCGAGTCGCTGGCCGGCGACAACGTCACCCGCATCCTGGGGATCGTCAACGGGACGACAAACTACGTCCTGGACCGCATGACCCGCGACGGGCTGGATTTCGCGACGGCTGTGGCCCGCGCGCAGCAGCTTGGGTATGCCGAGGCCGACCCGACGGCCGATGTCGAAGGCTTCGACGCCGCCTCAAAGGCCGCCATCCTCGCCTCGCTCGCCTTCCACTCGCAGGTCGGAATCGACGACGTCCACCGCGAGGGCATCACCGCGATCACCCCCGCCGATGTCGCGGCGGCTGCGGCGGGCGGCAACGTCATCAAGCTCCTCGCAGTCGTGGAGAAGAGCGAGGCGGGCGGCGTCATCGCACGCGTCCACCCCGCCCTTGTCCCCGTAGACCATCCCCTCGCCTCGGTGCACGATGCCTTCAACGCGATCTTTGTCGAGGCAGAAGCCGGCGGTGACCTCATGTTTTACGGCCAGGGAGCCGGGGGTGTCCCGACCTCCTCAGCCGTCGTGGGCGACATCGTCGCGGCGGCACGCAACCGCGTCGCGGGGGTGCGCGGCCCGGCGGAAACCACCCACGCCTCCCTCCCCGCGCTCGCGATCGGCGAGGCCGTCACCCGCTGCCAGATTCGCCTGCGCGTCGTTGATCGCCCCGGTGTCCTGGCAGCGGTCTCCCAGATCTTCGCGGCCCACAAGGTCAGCATCTGCGAGGTGCGCCAAACCCAGCTTCCGGACGATGGCGAGTCCCCGCCTGACCAGGCCGACCTCACCGTCGTAACCCATGCCGCGCGGGACTCGGCTTTGTCGGCGACGGTCGCCGAGCTGGCGGGTCTCGATGTGGTCGTCGCGGTGACGGGAGTCACCCGAGTGGAAGGGAGCTGACCGTGGCTCACATTTGGCGTGGCGTTGTCGAAGAGTACGCCTCGATCCTGCCGTTGCCCCTCGATGGGGCGCGGATCAGCTTGGGGGAGGGGGGCACGCCCTGTGTGCCGGCGCCCCGGCTCTCTGAGCGCGTGGGCGCGGAGGTCTTCTGCAAGGTTGAGGGGATGAACCCGACGGGGTCCTTTAAGGACCGGGGGATGGCGGTCGCGATCTCTGCGGCGGCCAACGCGGGGACAAGCTGCGTGATCTGTGCCTCGACTGGGAATACTTCGGCGTCAGCGGCGGCCTATGCAGCCCGTGCCTCGATGGAGTGCGCGGTGCTCGTGCCCGATGGCAAGATCGCGATGGGCAAGCTTTCCCAGGCTGTGGCTCATGGAGCGCGTCTGCTCCAGGTGGACGGTAACTTCGACGACTGCCTGGTGACAGCGCGCAAGCTCGATGAGGTCTACCCCGTTGAGCTCGTCAACTCCGTGAACCCTTGGAGGATCGAGGGGCAAAAGACCGCCGCCTTTGAGGTGATCGACGCCTTGGGTGATGCGCCGGAGATCCACGTGCTCCCCGTTGGGAACGCTGGGAACATCACGGCCTACTGGAAGGGCTATACCGAGGCCGTGGATCTCGGGGTCGCGAGCCGGAGGCCGGCAATGTGGGGCTTCCAGGCCGCAGGGGCGGCGCCCATCGTGTTGGGTCACCCTGTGGCGCATCCGGAGACCATCGCGACGGCGATCCGGATCGGCAACCCGGCCTCCTGGGAGCAGGCAATTGCTGCCCGCGATGAGTCCGGAGGGCTCATCGAAACGGTGACGGACACCGAGATTCTCGCTGCTCACGCCTTTCTCTCGCGCGAGGTTGGGACCTTTGTGGAACCCGCCTCTGCGTCGGGTGTTGCCGGGCTCTTCAAACTCGCGGAAGCTGGTCGAGTCCCGGCCGGGGCGCGGATTGTTGTGACGGTAACGGGGCACGGACTCAAGGATCCCGACTGGGCACTAAAAGGCCCCGATGGCTCCCGGGTGACGATTGGTCGCGTCATCCCCGAGGCCGGGTCGATTGCGCGGGCGCTGGGGCTGGAGTAGGCCATGCGCCTGGAGGCAGATCACGTCAGGGTTCGGGTTCCGGCCACGTCGGCCAACCTCGGCCCTGGCTTTGATGCGCTCGGGCTTGCCTTGGATCTGTGGGACGAGATTGACGCCCGGGCGACTCCGGGAGAGACGACGGTAACAGTGGTGGGGGAGGGCGCCGGGTCCGTCCCCTTGGATGAGACCTACCCGGTGGTGCGGGCAGCCCGCACGGCTCTCGAGGCGGTGGGAGCACCGGATGTGGGGTTGACGCTGCGGTGCTCCAACAAGATCCCGCACGGCCGCGGACTGGGCTCCTCGGCGGCAGCGGCGGTGGCGGGGGCGCTGATTGTTCGGGGAATGATCGCCAATCCGCAGGCGATGAATGCGCGGATGGTCTTGGAGCTCGCGACCTCCTTTGAGGGGCATCCAGACAATGCGGCTCCGGCGATCTTTGGACGGGGGACGATTGCCTGGATGGTGGGAACGGTGCCGCGGTGCGCGCGCCTAGATGTTCATCCAGAAGTCCGCCCCGTCCTGGCGGTCCCGGCCTCGCCTGTCTCGACTCGGGTTGCTCGGGCTGTGCTCCCGGATCGCGTCCCACGCGAGGACGCCGTGTTCAATGCGGGCAGGGCCGCCCTGACCGTTCACGCCCTCACCAGTGAGCCGTCGCTGCTCTTCGAGGCGACCGAAGACCGTCTCCACCAGTCCTACCGTGAATCGGTGATGGCACCGAGTTTGGAGCTTCTCGCACGGCTGAGAGCCGAGCGCATTCCTGCGGTGATCTCGGGGGCTGGCCCGACGGTACTGATCCTCACCGCCTTTCCTCCCCAGTCGCTGACCCAGGTCATCGGCCCAGACTGGACGGTCATGACGCCAGCGGTGGCATCCCAC
>WQYN01000208.1 GCA_009781225.1 Micrococcales bacterium
CATCAACACAGCGCCGGGCGGTCCGCCAACAACACCATCGTCACGATCATGCCGCCCCCACCCCCAACCCGCCACCCCCAAACACCACGACGCCAACACCGCCAACACACGCGACGGGCAACAGGCATCACGTTCCCCGTCGGCCTGACCAACCTCGAACTCCCTGGCAACCGGATCACCACGCTTTCCGGCGTTCTGTTCCCTTCCAGCCTGACCAACCTCGAACTGGCGGGGAATCAGATCTCCTCGGTGATCGGCATTGCTTTTCCTGCGGGGCTCCGCGATCTGAGCCTGGCCAATAACGGGATCACCACCCTGGTGGGCGCCACCTTCCCTGTCGGCTTGCGGGGCCTGTACGTCAACAACAACAAGATCAGTTCCCTGGTCGGCGTCACCTTCCCGGCCCAGGCCAAGCTCCTAAGCCTTGGCTACAACCAGATCGACACCCTGGCCGGAGCCGGCTTCCCTGCCGGGCTGGAAGGCCTGTTCCTCACCGGAAACCAGATCAGCTCCCTGGCCGGCGTTTTCTTCCCCGCCAGCCTGATCACTCTGGGCCTTGGAGAGAACCAGCTCTCCTCCCTTGCTGGTGCCACCCTGCCCGCCAACCTTGCCAACCTCTACCTCAGCGGCAACCAGTTCAGCTCCGTGACTGCGAGCGACTTCCCATCGAGCCTTACCGCGTTGCACCTTGACGGCAACCAGTTCCTCACTCTTGTCGGCACCAGCTTCCCTGCCGGGCTCACCACCCTTTTGCTCGGGAACCAGGAGGTCGACTTTGGCGTGGCTATTGCCGGCCTTGGTGTCTGGAATCCGCTGCGAGACAACCTTGACAATCCCGTCACTGCGGTGTTGGTCGCGTTGCCGGGCGTTCCGGTGACCATCGCGCCAGACAAGCTGAGCTGGATGTTCACCACCGACTATGTCGGCAAGGCCATCAGGTGGAGCTGTTCCATTACCGTGAACGGCCTCACGGTCGAGTTCAGCGGTACAGGAAGTCAAACCGTTTTGCCCATATGACCTGGGGCTTGTGGTGTTCGTGGTTATCGCGTCTGGGTACAACGTGGTCGAGGCGAGCTTCCCCAGTGCCAAACTGTTCCCTATCTGGTAACCTTTTGGCATGGCCGAGGTGTGGGACCAGCTTTGGGACGTGGCGGTGGACCAGTACGGGTACGTCACGTCGGGAGATGCCTCTGCCCTCGGCCTGGCACACACGGTGCTGGGGAAGATGGCAAAGCGCGGCAGGCTTGTACGCATCTCGTTTGGGGTGTACCGGTTCCCCGAGTGGCCGGCATCGGCAAACGATTCGCTGATGGAGGCGGTTTTGTGGACGAGGGTGCCAACCGCCGTTCTGTCCCACGACACGGCGCTGGACGTCCTGGATCTGTGCGACGTCAACCCAGCGAAGATCCATATCACGATCCCGAAACAGCGACCCCTGCGGCGTGCCCAGTTTCCTCATCACTACTCGTTGCACCGCGAAGACCTCGCTGAGGAGCAGCGCGGCTGGTGGGAGCAAATCCCAACGGTCACGGCAGACACAGCGATCCGGCAGGGCATCGCGCGCGACCTTCGACCCACACTGATCGAACAGGCAATTGACGCCGCTCTCCGCCGCAGCCTGATCAACCCTGCCACCGCCGATCAGCGGCGTCACGATCTGAAAGAGAGGTTCCGGTGACCGGCGCATCCCTGGAATGAGCTCGCCGAGACCCTCGCGCGCCGAGCACCACCGGGGCGAGTCCCGCCATCGTTCGCCACCATGCGCGACCCACTGTGGAAGGGGAGCCGCAACCTCGGCGACCCCGTGCCCAGGCGACTGTATGCTCAGGTTCACCTCACGGTAGGAAGGCTGCAATGACCTCACCTCTCCCCGAAGCCCGCGTGCGGGAACTCAACGTCCGGGCGCTTCACCTGTCCCAGTTCACGATTGGGTACAACGTGGTGGAGGCGGTGTTGATGATCTCTGCGGGGATCTCGGCGGGGCTGGTCTCGGCGGTGGGGTTTGGGATCGACTCGGCGATTGAGTCGGCGTCGGCGGTCATCGTGTTGACCCAGGTGAGGATCCGGCTGAGCCACGGGCATCGGCACGAGCGGTCGGAGCGTCGGGCGCTGAAGATGGTGGCGGTGACGTTCTTCGCGTTGGCGGGGTACGTGATCGTTCAGGGGGTGGCGGACCTGATTGAGGGCGAGGTGCCTAAGAGTTCGCCGCTGGGGATGGGGGTTCTCGTCGCGTCGCTCGTGGTGATGCCGCTGCTGATCGTGGCCAAGACAAGGATTGGGCGGGAGCTGGGAGACCCGCTGATCCTCGCCGATGCGGCGGAGACCAAGGTCTGCCTGCTGATGTCGGCATCCACGCTGCTGGGGCTGGTGATCTTCTCGTTGACGGGAGTCGCGTGGGTGGACCCGGCGGCCGGGTTTGTCATTGCGGTGTTCGCGATTCGCGAGGGGCGCGAGGCGTGGGAAGGTGAACTGGTGGAGGCTGGGGAGGCGGGCGGTTGAGAGGAGGGTGCCGCCATGGCAGATGACATGAGAGATGAGTATGACTTCGGGCAGGCCCGGGCGAACCCGTACAGCCACCGACTCAAGAAGCAGGTGACGATCCGCCTCGACGTGCGGACCATCGACTACTTCAAGGCCCAGGCGACGCGGACGGGGATGCCTTATCAGAGCCTGATCAACCTGTACCTCGCCGACTGCGCAAGCAACGAAAGACAGTTGACCCTGACCTGGGCGTGAGCGGCCCTGACGGCGCTGCAAACTTGGGAGTGCTCTACCAGGTTTTGAAGCCTCGTTAACCTGGCCCAGCACTCCCAAGTTTCCGTGCTGACGCTGTCGGGCGCGGTGGCGCAGCGGCTACGTCGTCAACGTGAGTTGCCACATGACGCCGAAGCGGTCGGTGAGCATGCAATACAGCTTGGCAAAGAAGGTTTGGCCGAGTTGCTGGCAGCCTAGCGGGCAGCGTGAGGCGAGTCCCGCCATCGTGCGCAGGATAGCGCTGTAGCCTGGCACCATCCCACGGAAAGGACCACGGACGATGGCGCCACCACCCCAGGACATTGAGGCTTTCCTCGACCGGCAGGCCGTCGCGCTGCTCGGCTCGGTTGATGCCGACGGCGTCCCGCACATCAAGGCGATGCTCGCGCCGCGCCGACGCGAAGGCCTGGCGACGTTCTACCTCACGACCAACACCTCCTCGCGCCGCGTCGCGCACTTCCGCGCCAACCCCGCCGCGAGCCTCTACTTCTTCGACGGCGCAGCCTTCCGC
>WQYN01000209.1 GCA_009781225.1 Micrococcales bacterium
CGAACGGGACGGTGGCAGACGACTACTGGCAGGCATATCCCGGTGCGGAATCCGGACCTTGGGACACGGAACCGCCGCTGACCGTCAGTCCGTCGTGCGAGAACGCGACCACGCCGACTGTCGAGGTACCCGATCTTGGGTTCGGAGGAAAACCCCCCGGGCCGCCCCCGACTTCACCCCCCACCCTGCAACCCATCAACAAGCCGCACGACACCACACCCGCCCTCAAGATGGTCTCCGCCCCCAAGATCGCAGGCAAGGCTCAGTTCGGATCGAAGCTGAAGGCGTCGCCCGGCGCATGGAGCCTGCCAAACGTGACCTACGCCTACCAGTGGCTCCGCTCCGGAAAGCCCATCACCGGCGCGAAGAAGGCCACCTACACCCCCGTCATTGCTGACGTCGGAAAGACCCTCCAGGTCGAAGTCACCGCCCGTGCGGGCCCTCAGAGCACCAGGGCCTCCTCCGTAAGGACCGCCAAGGTCGCCAAGGCCGTCCCCAAGGTGACACTCAAACTCGCCAAGAAGAAGGGGGCAGGCAACAGCCCCGGCAAGGCGACGGTCGCCATCAAGATTCCCGGTCACGACAAGCCCATCGGCACCCTCACCATCAAGGTCGGCTCTCGGAAGGTGACCATCGACGTCAAGGCAAAGAAGAGGGGTAAGGTCTCCGTCCAGCTCCCCGCTGTCAGCGCTGGTAAGGTCAAGGTCACCGCCACGTTCAAGCCTGCCAAGTCGACCAGGACGGTCGCCAAGGCCGCCAAGTCAAAGGCAGCGACACTGACGATCACCTGAGCCAACCCCCCGGGGAGAGGACGACGCCGACGTGAACCGCGCCCCTGCATGCGCAGTCGTCGCTGCCTTCGCGTCGGCCCTCGCCTTCATCCCGTCCGGTGAGTCCCGCTTTGTCCTCCCCAAGCTCGCCATCGCGACCGCCTGCGTCGCCCTCGCCGCCTTCGCCGCCCCCGCAGGCCGGCTCACCAAAGGTGCCAGTCGGGTTCTCGCCGGCGGCGGGCTCGTCCTCCTCGTCGCTGCCCTGGCTGGGTCGACTCCCGGCGCGCAGCTCCTTGGCCGGTGGCCACGCTACGAGGGCCTGATCTCCCTCGCGCTCTACGCCGGCATGGCCTGGGCCGGCGCCCGCATCCTCGGGCCGTCAGCCCCGCACCCGACAAGGGTACTTTTCCGCCGCGCCGCCGCGACCACCGCACTCATCCTCGGACTCTTTTCCCTGGTGGAGGTCTTTGGAATCACTCCCCTCGGGCTCTACGTCGCCCGGTCCGGAACCTTGCTCGGCAACGCGAGCGACCTTGGTCTCGTCGCGGTCGTCCTGCTCGCCCTCCTCACGCCCGAAGTCCTGGCTTCGCACCCAAGCCCCGCGCCGCCATCCTCCACGCTCCGCAAGCCACAGCCCACAAAGCGCGAACCACAGCCCAAGCCCTCCCGCGTTACCCTCCTTGACCACATCCTCGGCTGGGCTGGCATCGTGGCGGCCGGGTTCGTCATCGTCCAAAGCCAATCCCGTGGGGCGATGCTGGGCGCGGTTCTCGCGCTGGGGATCTCAGCCGCCGGAGCTGCGCGCTTGCGAGGCCGAGGTCGAATCGCGTGGGGCACCTTGGGGCTGGCCATTGCGCTCACGGTCGCCGTGTTGGCGATCCCCGCAACCCGGTCACGGCTCTTCGGCGAGGGCGCGGCCGGCGATTCCGTGGCCGCGCGGACGGACATGTGGCGCTCGACGCTCAGGCTCGCGGCCAGCCATCCGATCCTAGGAGTGGGGCCCAGCGGCTTCCTCGACGCCTACCCCAGTGTCATGTCCGCTGAGGCCGCCGCCAACAATCCCAGCTTGGTCCTCGACTCGCCGCACAACCTCCTGCTCCAGGCGACCATGGCCGGCGGCCTCCTCCTTCTCTCCGCGCTCCTCGCCGGTGCCTTCCTCCTCGCCCGAGCCGCGTGGCAGACCGTGACGTCGGCGCACGATGGCGGTCGGCGGCTTGACGCTCTGAGCTGGGCTGCCGCTCTGGGCGGTTGCGCGGCGGGGCTGCTCTTTCACTTCACCTCACCCGGGACTACTCCGCTGGCGGCCCTGCTCGCGGGAGGGCTCCTTGCGCGGCCTCTCTCGACGGGCGAGCAGCCGCGTGCTCGTGGAGACCATCGTCCACGTCCGCGCGGCGCCGATGCGGCATCGAAGGAGCGGCGCCAAGCTGGGGGGCTTGCGGCGCCGGGCGCGCGCGTCGGCGGGGTCGTCGCCTGGATCGTGTGCGGGATCCTCCTCCTTGGCTCGGTCGCCGAACCAGCCATCGCCCGAGGGATGCGCGAGGTCGCCTCCGGGAGTCTGTCCGACGCCGACGCCGCGTTCGCACTGGCTGCACGGCTCAGACCCTGGGATCCCGACGTCCCTCTCATTGCCGGGACCGCCATGTCTCAGCGGGTCCAGGGAGGAGACGCGCAGGCCACAGGCTATGCATTGTCCTGGACCGAGAAGGCGATGGGGCGAACACCGCGATCACTGGAGGCGCGCCGGGCCCGTGCCATCGCCTTGATCAGCGCCGGGAGGTCGCAGGAGGCCTTGACTCTCCTCACCTCCACAATTGACGATGCCCCATGCGATCCCATGTCTTTCCTCCTGCGCGGATACGCACGAGCCGACACCGGCGACCTCCCCGGTGCACGCACTGACTTCGAGGTCGCAGGGCAAAACAAGACCCTGGCCCCTGCCGCCAAAGCCGCGCTGGAACGCATAGCGACCAAGTAACTCGGCAAACGCCCAAGCCGAGTTGACGACATAGGGGAGCCGCCCAAGGCCGATGACATGGCGCGCCTGTTCTCCCGTCATCGTGCAAACTCACGTACTCGGCGCGAGGAGGGAGGGGTCAGGTCGCTCGTTGGCGACGGGACTGGCGGGCAAGGTGGGCACCTCCGGCCAGCGCCAAGGTGCCTAGGAGGGCGAGGAGCCAGACTGCGGGGGTTGCTCCTACCCCGGGATGACCTCCGCCGGGCGGTTTGGTCTTGGGGGGGCGCTTGGGCTTGTCGGCGGCGGGGGACACGGTTCCTAGCGCGGACGCCTCGTTGTTGGTGTAGACCGGGTCCGTCGCCCCGGACCCCACGAGCGCGACATTGACCAACTTCCCGGACACCGACGAGGAGATCGCCAGCGTCAGCACCAAAGTCAAATTCCCTCCCGCAGGCAGGTCCCCCACCCGACAGCCCACCACGTCTCCCCCCTCTGACTCGTCCGCGCCAACGGAACAGTGAGCATCTCC
>WQYN01000210.1 GCA_009781225.1 Micrococcales bacterium
GTGGGGTCTTGGGTGGCTTCAGGGGCGGCCTCAGGGGTGGGGGTCTCCTCGCGGATGGCCGGAGAGGCGGCGCTGGGTGCGGCACTGAAGGCAGCCGCGGTCGTGGGGAGAGCGGTCTCCTCACCTGGGGCGGCGCTGAAGGCGGCCTCGGTCATGGCAAGATCCGGTGCGTCGGCGGTCACGGGGTCGGTCAACCTGCTTTCGTGTCAGGCGGGTCTCTTAGGAGAAGACCCGTTGGACGAGGGTGCCGGCGCCGAGGTCGACAAAGGCGATGAAGGTCATCATGATCAGGACGAAGACGAGCACCACGCTCGCATAGGTCATGAGCTCCTCACGCGTAGGACGCACAACCTTCTTGAGCTCCGAGATGATCTGGCGGATGAACAGCACGAGGCGGGCAATGAAGCCCGGTCGCTTGGCCTGGCTCCCGCTGGAGGTCGCTGTCATGTCTCTCTTCCTCGCTGATCAGGGCCCTTGTGGCCCAAACCGTGGTCCGCCCGGCGCCGAGGCGGGCGCCGGGGTGGGGATGCGATGACCCCCAAGCAGGGCAGGCGGGACTCGAACCCACAGCCGCCGGTTTTGGAGACCGGTGCGCTACCAATTGCGCCACTGCCCTAAGCGTGGCATTCTCCTGGGCCCCAAGGGCATGAAGAATCAGCGGGCGGACCCGCCGACTGACTAGTGTACGGCGTCCCCACCCCCCTTGGCGAACGCCCCCCCAAACAATCCCCCCCCAGCCCCCCCGCGGCCCCCTCCCCCCGCGGCCCCCTCCCCGCCCGTACCCGCGCCCGATCCCCCAGACAACGTTCCCCCCCAAAAGCACGGTTCCCCTCCTCGGGCGCAGACACCGCTGCCGCCCCTCCGCCAACGTCGGCCATCCCCACCCCAACCCAGGGCAGTGGGCACAAATGCAGGTCGCCGCCCAGCGACGCCCAACACCCCCCCAGCATTTTCCCTGGTCACAGAGGGCACCCAGTCCATCCACAGGACCCCGCACCCGCGTTTGTGCCCACTGCCCCTGCACTTGTGCCCACTGCCCCTGCGTTTGTGCCCACTGCCCCTGCACTTGTGCCCACTGCCCCTGCGTTCGTGCCCACTGCCCCTGCGTTCGTGCCCACTGCCCCTGCGTTCGTGCCCACTGCCCCTGCGTTTGCGCCCACTGCGACGCTTCACCAAGCTCCGACGAAAGATTGAGGCTAGAACAGGGCGCCCGCCGGCTCGCGACGGAAGCCACCTGCGAGTCCCTCGGCACGGTTCTGGTCGAACGGAAGGCCCAGCGACTTGGAGTTGTCGGAGGCGACCCTCAGCGCGGAACCTCTGTCGAAAGGCAGACGGTCCAAGTCGATCCGAGCGAGGAGCCTCTTTGTCAAGGGGCGCTTCGAGTCCCAAAACACCAGTGACTCGATGAGGTCGACGCATTCGGGGCTGTTGAGCGTGGCTGTCACCATGAGTGCTTCCGTCGGGTCGTCAAACGGCAGGAAGTAGCAGGTGTCATCGAGCACCACGGGCAGGTCCGCAATGGGGGTGACCAGTCGGAAGATTGGGGTCTTGTGCAATCCAGAGACGGCGACCTTGTACGGCGCGTAGGTGTAGGGGCCGTGGCCAAAGACCGAGAAACGCGGTCGGTTGCGGTAGATCGAAGACTTCCGACCGTCAAGTTCGGCGGCGTTGGCGCTGAGATAGGACCACACGTTCGGGGCGCGGTGCTTGAGCGATGCGGTGTCTTCGCCGAAACTGCGCTGCGGCACGACCACCCACCTGGCCAGGTCGCTGTGCCTGCCTCGGAACACATCAGTACTCTTCAAGAACGGGAACACGTAGTTTTCTTCGAGGTCCAGGCGGATGCCCTGGCGGGTTGTAGGCATCGGAGCGGCTACCAACTCGAACACGTCCGATGCGTCGTGCTTCAGTCCTGAGCGCCACTCGTACGGGCACTTTCCGTCAGCGGCCCGCACGTGGGAGTACCTATCCACGTCGGAAACCATCAGGCCGCCCACGACGCCGAACCGCGAGGTTGGAGCGGCGTCTGGGGCGAACACGTCATCGTAGACGGCAGTCACATAGCTGCGCGGAGACAATCGGTCAAGGGCGACAGTGAACCAGCAGGCGTCAACACCCGCGTTGAACCACTTCTTGGCGTCGATCCGGTAAGCAGCTGAACTGGCGACGGGCCAACCGGCTGACGCTGCATACTCGATCACATTGCGGGCAACCTGGGTCTTGCACAGCATTCCGAGTGTCAATGGTTCGGCCTGAAGCTCGCTCAGGGCTTTGAGGATGATGTACTCGCAGACATCGAAGTTGGCTGACCCCAACAGCGCGTCCAACCCTCGTGCGCCCTTGAAGTTCTCTTTGCGTGGGAGGTTGGACGAGCCCAGCCGGTTGAGTTCTGCCGAGGTAACCCATGGTGGGTTGCCCACCACAAAGAGATCACCCGAGGAGGTCCAGGGAAGGTCGCCTGCCAGCCTCATGTTGAAGATGCTCCCGACGCGAACACTGCCCCACGTTGGAGCATGGCGCGCGTGGTCATCCTGGATTTCGACCCCGATCCGTTCTGAGCAGGGGCTGAGAGATGCTGCTGCCTTCAGGAAGCTGCCACGCCCACACGTGGGTTCCAGGATTCGAGCATCTTCCGGCAGGCGCAGGACGCGCAAGCACGCCGCTGCCAGCTCGTCGGGGGTCTGGAAATCGCCTAGCTCGTTATTCGGCACGAAGATCGACCACCTCAGGAGCAGCGGCGTCGCAGAACCGTTCCCTGGTCAGGGGTGGCACCAGCGAACTCATGCGTTCCACGGTAGCTGTAGGGTGCGACACTCTGTGGCTGGCGACCCCGGCGTGGGCGCGGTCAACGGTCGAGGGTGTGTTGACTGCCCCTGCACTTGTGCCCACTGCCCCTGCGTTTGCGCCCACTGCCCCCGGCGAGCTGAGCGCGAAGGTGTCCCGGCCTTCTCAAACCACCCCCACGGACCCGACCACGGCCCGGCGAGCTGAGCACGAAGGTGCCAACCTTCTCCTGCCCACCCCACGAACCCGACCACGGCCCGGCGAGTTGAACGCTAACGTGCCGGCCTCTCCCGACCAGCCCCAGGGACCCGACCACCGTCCTAGCTGTGCCACGGATCCGATGCCGTGACCTGCTTTTTGGTCACGGCGATTTTGTAACGCGACCCGGCACCTCGGCGTGCGACTATCAGAGCGTTGGCGAGCGGGAGGTTCCCGACGCCGGTGTTGGGGCCGGCCCCAAAC
>WQYN01000211.1 GCA_009781225.1 Micrococcales bacterium
AAGACAAGGAGCGCCGCCGCCCCTCGGGCAAAGGGAAGCCGAACCGCAATGGCACTCTCCTCAACGAACACGAGGACGAAGACATAGGCGAGTGTGAAGGCCTGGGAGCCGATGTACGATGTGTCGTCGACTTGAAAGACGCCGCTGAAGTTGAGTGCGACGGGGACCAGAGTCAGTATGGCAAGGGCTGCGATCGTCCTGAGCGGCGAAATCTTCTTCCGGACGGCCCTCGCGATAATGAGGACGACCATCGAGACCCCGAGGAGAATCGCCGCGTACGTGAGAAGTCGGGGAATGGCGTAATACCCGCCGTAGAAGAAGCTGATGAATGTTTTTGTCGCGTATTTTGCCCGACGAATGAACTCTGTCGGGCCGAAGGCGTCGAACACATTCTGGATTCCGCGGTAGTCCGCGAGAGCCAAACCGGTGATTCTGAGGGATACTCGAACCGAGAGCCAGTACATGGCGCCGCCTAGAACACCAAGGCCCAGAAGGCGGCCAGCCAAGGCTAGGATGTCGCGGGCGGAACGTTCCACCAGCAAGATGGAGCGTGTCAGGACGACAACAGCCATCGCCACCGCGACATTGACTCCCGCCTGATAACTAGCGAGGGAGAGCATGACGAAGACTGCTCCGAGAGGAAAGCCCCACTTGAGCCGCACTGTCACGAGGACGGCGAGCGCCCCGAACATGAAGGACCCCTGGAAGGAGTCGAATCCAGGAAAGTAGCCGGCCGAAAAGGCAATGGCCGGAGTTGTCGTCACGACGAGGGCCGTGAGCAGCGCCACGCGCCGGCTGCGGACGTCGAACGTCCATGTGATGGCGGCCGACGCGACCGCGAGGGCGAGAATGGAGAGCACGCCAAGGACCACCGGCGAGGTGATGTTTTGGTGGATCGGTCTGAGGAGGCCGTGGAACCAGCGGCCCACAGCCACGCTCTGGCCCGCCGGAGAGGTGAAGCATCCGACATCATCCTCGTTCATCAGTCGCTGGGTCAGGTGCGGGCCGTGGGTGACCGAGCAGATGAGAAGCGCGGCGAGGAACGAGTATCGGACGGGGCGCGGGACGGTCTCGGCAATGAAGGTCACGGCGCTCCGCCGCGCGGGCCTATGACGGTGGCTCGCCAGCTGCCTGTGTGTGGACGGTGCTGTCATGGAGGGCCTCCTCGCGATCCGAGCGGTGTCACGCTGCGAAGCGTAGCTTGTACGAGCCGGGATTTGTCAACGCCAGCACCATATCGCGGCGAGTCCTCGACTCAGCCCAACTACACCTGGGCCAAGAGCTCCGCGAGGTACCCCCCGTACCCGCTCTTCTGGTACTCCTGAGCCAGTTTCGCCAGCTCGTCGTCGCTGATCCACCCGTTGCGCCACGCGATCTCCTCGACGCAGCCAATCTTGAGCCCCTGCCGCTGCTCAATGACCCGGACATACTCGCTAGCCGCCATCATCGACTCGAAGGTACCGGTGTCCAGCCACACAGTCCCGGGGGGCATCACCTCGACCCGGAGGCGACCCGTCTCGAGGTAGCGCTGGTTTACGGCCGTGATCTCGAGTTCTCCTCGCGCTGAGGGCCGGATCCCCTTGGTGATCTCGACCACGTCATTGTCGTAGAAGTACAGTCCCGGCACCGCGTAGTTCGACTTCGGGCTGGCCGGCTTCTCCTCAATGGACAACACCCGCCCGTCGGCGGAGAACTCGACCACGCCATAATCCCGAGGATTCGACACGTGGTAGGCAAACACGAGACCGCCGTTGACCTCGCCCGTCTCCGCGAGCGTCCCGCTGAACCCCTCGCCGTGGAAGATGTTGTCGCCCAGCACCAGAGCCGCAGAATGCCCCTCCAAGAAGTCCTCGCCGATGAGGAATGCCTGGGCCAGGCCATCTGGGCTGGGTTGGACGGCAAAAGTGATCTCCATCCCCAAGGCAGTCCCGTCGCCGAAGATCGCCCGGAACGCCTCGGGGTACTCCGGCGAGGTGATGATGAGGACCTCACGGATCCCGGCCTGCATGAGCGTGGCGAGGGGGTAGTACACCATTGGCTTGTCCCAGACTGGGATGAGCTGCTTGGACGTCCCCTTGGTGATGGGCCACAGCCGTGTCCCGGACCCTCCCGCCAACACGATCCCGCGCATGGGCCTCGCCGCCTCCCGATTCGTCGGGACGCCCACATCCGAACGCCCCTGATTAGTCCCGCCAGCCTACCCCCCGGCCAGGGACGCGAGGTAGCCCTCCAACCTCTCGGACAAGGGCGGTGGAACAAACCCGGCCGCGCGGATCTTGCTCAGATCAAGTGTTGAGTTGGCGGGTCTTGGGGCGATAGGCCCCGGGGTTCCTGCCTGGTACTCCTTCGTAGAACACGGCTTGACCAGCGCTGGGTCCACCCCCAGGCTCGCGTACACCTGGCAAGCGACCTCCGCCCAGCTCATCGTCTCGCCTCCGCCGGTCACGTTGTAGGTCCCAAATGGTGCTTGCGACTCCAGCAGATGAACGATGGCGCAGGCTAGGTCGTCCGCAAAGGTGACCCTCCCGATCTGGTCATCGACGACCTTGGGGCTGATTCCCCGGGTGGCCAGGGTCGCCATCGTCCGCATGAAATTGGGCCCAGAGCCAACGACCCAGCTTGTGCGGATGAGGTAGTGGCGAGGCACGGCACAAATGGCGAGGTCAGCGGCTGCTTTGGTTTGGCCGTAGACGCCCAGGGGGCAGGGGAGATCGTCTTCGCGGTAGGGGTGCGGGCTGGTCCCGTCAAAGACATAGTCCGTTGAGACGTGGACCAGGGTCAGGTGATGGTGAGCGGCGATGCGGGCCAAAGCGGCGGGGCCAACAGCGTTGACCTTCCACGCGGTGAGGCGGCCTTCGGGCGTTTCGGCGGCGTCGACGGCCGTGTACGCGGCGGCGTTGATGATCGTCTGGTACTCCGGCCAGCGGCGAGCCGACTCTAGGTCAGGGTCCGCGATGTCGAAGGTGTCCACATCAACCCACTCGACGTCATCGTCCGCGCTCATCAGACCTTGGAGCGCCTGGCCGAGCTGCCCATTCGCACCGATGACCAGCGTCTTTCGACCCGGCACGGGGACCACCTGACCCAGCGCTGGGTGGGTCCGATCCTTGGGCGATACCACCGCGCTATCCAGGGGAATCGGCCAGTTGATCGCGACCGTCGGATCGGCGAGGTTGAGCATGGAGTAGGCGGCATCCGGACGCCAGTGATCGTTGACGAGGTAGCAGTAGACCGTCCC
>WQYN01000212.1 GCA_009781225.1 Micrococcales bacterium
CCCCCACCCACCCGCCGTGACACGTGACCCTCGAAACCACCTTCTGCGAAACTTATCATTCCGAAACTTACAGTTTTGGGGGTAAACTCGGAGGATGGCGCGTGAGTTCATTGGAAGGCAAAGGGAGCTTGAGTTCCTCGACGCTCGCCTCAGCGAGGTCGAGCGGCAAGGTCAGGGACAGTACTTGGCCGTTCGGGGGCGTCGCCGGGTGGGCAAGTCCCGACTATTGGCAGAGTTCACAACGCGATCAGGCCTGCCCGTCGTGGACTTCGTCGCGGAGATCGGCCGTGAGGGAACCCAGCTCGCGACCTTCGCGCAGGCGGTGCGCACGTCCACCCTCCCTGACGCGACCGCCTATCCGCAGGCTCCCGACTCCTGGTCGCAAGCGTTGCGATCGCTGGCTCTGGTTCTGCCCAACCAGGGACTCTCCATCGTCGTCATTGACGAGGTTCCCTACCTCACCCGGCATGACCTCGCGTTCGAGAGCGCACTCCAAGCAGCCTGGGACAGGTTCTTATCGCCGCTGCCCGTGCTGCTCATTCTTGTCGGATCGGACCAATCGGAGATGGAGAGAATCGGCGGTTATGGACGCCCTATGTACGGGCGCGGGACGGAGATGGTGGTGCAACCTCTTTCCGTCGCGGACACCGCTCAGCTGACCGGCCTTGAGCCTGACCAGGCCATCGACGCGCACCTTGTGACCGGTGGAATGCCCATGCTCCTTGCCGAATGGCGGCGCGGTGAGCCCGTTGACGCCTACCTGTCCCGCGCTGTGAGCGACCCACTGTCTGCGCTCATCGTCTCAGGCGAGCGGGTGCTCTCCTCGGAGTTCCCCACGCAAGCGAACGCGAGGAGCGTCCTGGGTGTGATCGGCAGTGGTGAGCGAACGTTCACCGCGATCTCTCATAAGTCTGGGATGGCGGGAACCTCCCTGGAGAGGGCGCTGAGTCTCCTGGTTGACCGTCAAGCGGTGGCGGTTGACGCTCCCTTATCGACGCGGGCCCACCCGAAGGGCAATCGGTATCGAGTCGCCGACCCGTACCTCAGGTTCTGGTTTCGCTTTCTCGCGGGCCGGATCACGGACATCGAAGCCGGGCGCGCCGACACTGTGCTCGCCGCCATCCGCTCCGGATGGTCGCCCTGGCGCGGGAAGGCGGTCGAGCCGATCATTCGCGATCTGCTCTGGCGCTCGCGTGGCCTTGTCCCCGACTCCGGCGCCGTCGGCGGGTGGTGGACCCGCAACAACGCGGTCGAGGTTGGTCTCGTCGGAGCCGATCGCGGACCTGTCGCCGACGAGATCACTTTCCTCGGCTTGATCAAGTGGCGCGACCGCGCACCCATCGACACCGACGATCTTCTAGCCCTGGTCAAAGCCCGGGACCTAGTCCCCGGCGCCCAAGGCGCCCCCCTCGTGGCAGTGAGCCGGTCCGGCTTCACCGTAAGCGAAGGCCTGACCACCATCACCCCCGAAGACCTCGTAAGGAGATAGGCCTCAACCATCGAGACGTCATTGACGGACAGCCCCAGCGAGATGCGAGAGGAGCTCGACCGATCATTCTTCGACTATGATCGATGAATCGAGCGTTTCGACTAGTTAGTCGATCACAACCGAAGGAAACCACAGTGATGCTGCGACGCGAGCGGTACCTGGCGTCCCTCGCCCCGTTCGTGGACCAACCCGGCTTGGTCAAGGTCCTCGCGGGCATACGCAGGGGCGGCAAGTCTGTTCTCTTGGGCCAAATGGCTGACGACCTGCGCGTTCGAGTCGGACCAGATCGCGTCATCGTCCTCAACTTCGAGTTGATGGATCACGCGGGCATCACCGATGCCCAACGCCTCGACGCGCACGTCAGCAGCCTGCTTCCTGAGTCTGGCGCCCTGACCTACGTCCTCCTCGACGAAGTGCAAGAGGTCCCCGGTTTCGAAAAGGCGGTCAACTCGCTGCGCGCCCGTGGGAACGTGTCCCTGTTCATCACAGGGTCGAACGCCCACCTACTGAGTGGCGATCTCGCAACCTACCTCGCAGGACGCTACATCGAGACCAGGGTGTGGCCGATGAGTTTCGCCGAGTCGCTCGAGCTGCGCGGCGTCAACGTCGACCACCTTCCGCCCGATGCCCTCACCGACTACCTCACCTGGGGCGGAATGCCGTTTCGTTTCCAGCTAGATGGGGACTCCCGACGGGCCTACCTGCGCGATGTCTTCAACTCCGTCGTCTTGCGTGACATTATCCAACGCCTCGGCATTCGCGATGCCACCGGCCTCGAGACTGTGCTCGACTATGCCATCGAGAACCTCGGACGCGTCATGTCCCCGTCCTCGATATCTGCCTATCTCAAAGGCCAGGGACGATCACTGTCCGCCGACACCGTCTACTCCTACCTCCGCGCCCTGGACTCCGCGCTCCTCCTTCGCCAGGTCAAGCGCTACGACCTGCGCGGCAAGCGGGTGATGTCCACTCTCGACAAGTACTACGCCACCGACATGGGTGTTCTCAGTGCGAAGCGAGTCGGTGCAGGCCCGGGGATCGGAGACCTCATCGAGAACTGCGTGTACGGAGAGTTGGCACGCCGCAACTATGACGTCTACACCGGTAAGACTCCACAGGGCGAGATCGACTTCGTGGCCGTCAAAGACGGTGTCCCCCGCTATGTCCAGGTCGCCTACCTACTCGCCACCGACGAGGTCGCCACCCGGGAGTTCCGCGCCTTTGATGCACTTCGCGACAACTACCCCCGCTACGTCGTCTCACTCGACCCAGTGACCCAAGACCGCGATGGCATCCACCACCTGCGTCTCGACAACTTCCTCCTCAACCCCCCCGCCGACCTCGCCTAGGGGTCTACCCGCCGCAATCGGAGCGGACGGGGTCCGCGACCGCGTCCTACTTGATGGTGAATGCCACCGAGGTATGTGAGCCGATGGACACATTGATGCCTGTCTCGATGCCAAGCGCGGCCAGGGTCGCCGTCTTGAGGTAACGCTTGCCGACGATATCGGAGACGTCGGCCGGGTTGAGGGCCGCCAACAGTGCCTGAGCTGCGGTGTCGTGGCCGTACCAGGCGAGCAGCCTGGATAGTTCGTCGACGTCGTAGCGTGGCACCCTGCCGTCCGAAGAGAGGTAGACGAACGAACTGCTCGGGAAAAGAGGCTCGCCGTTCAGCTGAAAAGCGTACGAGTTGCTCAACATGGGAAACTCGCCGCCAAGCGGATTGTCGATGGGCACCATATAGAGC
>WQYN01000213.1 GCA_009781225.1 Micrococcales bacterium
GAGGGATTCGCGCTGGACGTTGTCTCGGTGTTCGAAGCGATTCTCGAAGGTCCCCGGCCCTTGCTCTTCGCACAGGAGAAGGCGGCCAAGGGCGTTGCCATCGCCGCGATGAAGGCGGAGGGGCTGGACTACCACGAGCGGATGGCGCAGCTAGATGAGATCACCTGGCCGCAGCCCCTGGGCGAGGAACTCGAGGCGATCTACCGCATCTACCAGCGAACTCATCCCTGGATCGCAGATTATCCACTCGAGCCGAAGTCGGTGGTTCGCGAGATGCGCGAGCATGCGATGACGTTCAACGAGCTGATCGCTCGCTACTCGCTCGCCCGCTCCGAAGGCGTGGTCCTGCGTTATCTGACCAACGCCTTTCGGACGTTGCGCGATTCCGTGCCCCCCAGCGCCCGGACTGACGAGGTGGAGGAGATCGTCGAATGGCTCGGCGAGACCGTCCGCGCCGTCGATTCCTCCCTCCTCGCCGAGTGGGAACGACTGACCGGGGCGTCGGGCTGAGGGGAATTGACGTCCGCTGCCAGCGAATTGACCCCTTGCGGGACAGCGTGAGATGCGTCATCATGGCGACGATGGCCAAACCCACAAGTCCCAGTGGAACTCCGGCGATCCTCGCGCTACGCCGTGCGGAGATCCCCCACCAAGTTCACGTCTACCGACATGATCCGCGCAGCGACCTCGGCTACGGCATGGAAGCAGCCCGGGCGCTCGGCGTTGACCCCTCCCAGGTCTTCAAGACGCTCATGACCATTGGCGAGGACTCCTTAGTCTCTGCTGTCCTGCCCGTAACCGGATCCCTCGACCTTCGGGCCCTGTCCCAGACGCTGGGAATCCGTCGAGCCGCCATGGCCCCCGTTGCCCAAGCTGAGCGCGCCACCGGCTATGTCGTCGGTGGCATCTCCCCCCTGGGTCAGCGCCGCCCCCACCGCACGATCCTCGACTCCTCAGCCCAGCGATTCGAGACCATCCTCGTCTCCGGAGGCCAGCGCGGCCTGGACATCGAGATCGCTCCCTCAGACCTGGCCGCCCTCACTCACGCGACCATCGCCACCATCGCCAGGCTCGACACCTCCTACTGACCCCTCTTGATGGGCTACTTCTGGCCGATTCCCAGGAGGGACCAGAGGGCGGAGATGTTCCAACCTCCGGAGGTGTTGACAGCGGTGATTCCAAAGATGGTCGCGGGGTGCGGAAGGCCCGGGAACTCTGCCAAGGCTGCATTCAGCGGGGAGAGTATCAAGGCGATCTGGGGATCCTCCGACTTGCACATGCTCTGGGACTGGCTCCCGTCGAGCGAGTCGATGTAGGAGAAGCACTCAGAATCGAGGCTAATGGAGAGGTCCACCTTGGGCTCCCCTGACTCGACATGCTTCATGGAGAAGCCTGAGTCGCCCGCGGAGATCCGCGCCATGAGGTTGCCCTCAATCGTCTCGCCACCCTGGCGAACCTCGTAGTACACCTCCCACCGCTCGCCACCGGTAGCCGAGAGGGTTCCATTCACGGACCTCGGACCGTCACCTTCCGGGTCATCCACGGTGATGTTCAGGTCGTAGGACTCGTCCCCCGCCCGCGAGAGGTCAATAACGGAGCTGGCTGGCCCTGCACTAGGCCTCAGCGAGAGCCTGAAGTTGTCCAGGCCCATCCGTACCCAGGAGGAATCGGTGGTGAGCGGCGTGGCGGACAACTCCTCCAGTGAGACCGTGATGCCACCCGGATCGGCAAGGACCTCACGGATGCCATCGAAGACAGCGGGACCGTAGAGGGCGACAAGGCGCGACTCGGCCTCGGGAAGGGCAGCTGCCACCTCGGTGATGTCGCCTGTCTCCAAGGTGCGCGCCAGAGCTTGCTTCATTCCCTCGACAGCCTCGGTCGGCGAACCAAAGGACTTACGTTGGCCGGAAGCCAGGGGCTCGCCGCGCTGCAGGCTCGGGTTCTCGTCCCGGGCCGCGAGGAAGGCGTACTCAGCGATGGTGAGCACAGGCGAGATGTACCACCCACTGCCCTCCCGCACGGCGACCAGCTGGATGGGAACCGGAGACTGCGTAGCCAAGGCGCCAAAGTCGAGCGTGAACGGCAGCGCCTCCTTCAACGGTTTGAGCGAGTCGCCGAGGGTCGAGGCCATGATCGAGCCGGCCATGCCCGAAGGGTCCACGCCCTGCATCATCGACTTGACGAGCTCGTCAATGTCGCCATCGATCGTCATCGTGCCGCCTTCTAGCTGGATGGACTGTATGTCCGCAGAGAAGGTCTCGAGGACGGAAGCGCTGAGGTCGTCGAGGCTGACGGTGATCGTGTCGAGGAAACTGTCCGCGCCGCTGAGCGGGAGCATCGCTTTGGCCACGGGGCCCAGCTTGCCCTCGAAGAGCGCAAGATCAGCCGGGCTCGTGACCTTCCCCAGGTCTGAGAAGCGGTAGTCAGCCAGCGACTCCACGAAGTCGGTCGCCGCCTCGGGCCCCGATGCCGCTCCGGCAGCTCGCGCATCGAGAACGAAGAGCTTGACCCCCGTCACCGCGAGTGCCACCACGGCCACGGCGGCAAGTCCCAAGGCCAGTCCACGCTGCCCACGCCCGCCACGAGGAGCAGGAGGTGGCGCCATCGGCGGCATCATCGGCGCACCCAGCGGCATAGCGCCAGGCGGCATCATCGGTGCACCCACGCCAGGCGGCATCATCGGCGCACCCACGCCAGGCGGCACCATCGGCGCACCAACGCCAGGCGGCATCATCGGCGCACCCACGCCAGGCGGCGCCATCGGCATCGCCAGGTCATACCCCGCGAGCGGCGCAGGCCCCGGCGGAGGCGGAAGCGGCGCTCCCCCAACCCCCGGCGGAGCCACCCAAGGCCCGGCACCAGGGTTCTCAGGAACAGATGGCGGAGGGACCCACGTCCCACCCGGTGCCCCACCCGGCGGAGCCACCCACGGCCCAGCACCAGGGTTCGCGGGAACAGGTGGCGGAGGGACCCACGGCCCAGCCCCCGGGCTAGCAGGAACAGGTGGCGGAGCCACCCATGGCCCAGCGTCAGGGTTCGCGGGAACAGGTGGCACAGGACCAACGTCACCAGTAGGGGTAGGCGGCTCGCTCGCCATGGGAATTCCTCCCGTCTCATGAGGCAGTGTTTCCCCCGAGCTTACCGCCCCCCCAACCCCCCAGCCCCCCAACCCCCCAGCCCCCCAATCCCCCAACCCCCCATCGCGGACTGCGGAGTGGTCTCGTTGAAAAAACCC
>WQYN01000214.1 GCA_009781225.1 Micrococcales bacterium
ACCCCCATCCACCCGCGCTGTCACCACCCGCCCCCGGGCGCTTGCCCTCCCATATCCCAAACCTGGGAGTGGTCTCGTTGAATCTGACCCCCCCAAAACCAACGAAACCACTCCCCAGTCTCGCGTTAGCGCTGTCACCACCCCCGCCTCCACCCCACCCACTACCCTGTACCCCATGCTCAGACTCTCCACCCTCTTCTTCAAGACCCTGCGCGAGGACCCCGCCGACGCCGAAGTCGCCTCCCACAAGCTCCTGGTCCGCGCCGCTTACATCCGCCGCGCCGCCCCCGGCATCTACACCTGGCTCCCCCTGGGCCTGCGGGTGCTCGCCAAGATCGAGCGCGTCGTACGCGAAGAAATGCACAACATCGGCGCCCAGGAAGTCCACTTCCCCGCCCTCCTCCCGCGCGAGCCCTATGAGGCGACCGGCCGCTGGGAGGACTACGGCCCCAACCTCTTCCGCCTCCAGGATCGCAAGGAAGCCGACTACCTCCTCGCCCCCACGCACGAGGAAATGTTTACGCTTCTCGTCAAGGATCTCTATTCCTCATACAAAGACCTCCCGCTCATCCTTTACCAAATCCAGGTCAAGTATCGCGATGAGGCTCGCCCCCGCGCCGGCGTCATCCGTGGTCGCGAGTTCACAATGAAGGATTCCTACTCCTTCGATGTGGACGATGACGGCCTAGAAGCCGCATACCAAGCTCACCGCGTCGCCTACCAAGCCGTCTTCCGCCGCCTCGGCCTCCCCGTCGCCATCGTCTCGGCCATGTCGGGAGCGATGGGCGGCTCCCGCAGCGAGGAGTTCCTCTTCCCCACCCCCATCGGCGAGGACACCTACGTCCGCTCCGCCGGCGGATACGCCGCCAACGTCGAGGCCGTCACGACCGTCGCCCCCCCGCCCGTCGCCATCGAGGGCCAGCCCGCAGCCCACGTCGAGGACACGCCCGACACCCCCACGATCGAGACCCTCGTCGCCTTCGCCAACGAGTACCACCCCCGCCCCGACCGGCCCTGGCACGCAGGCGACACGCTCAAGAATGTCGTGGTCGTCATCGTCCATCCGGATAAGCGGCGTGAGCTGGCGGTTATTGGCGTGCCGGGCGATCGCGACGTCAACATGGCGCGCCTAAACGCCGCGCTCAGCCCCGCAGAAGCCGAGGTCGCGGACGACGCGGACTTCGCGCGCCACCCCGGCCTCATCCGCGGCTACCTTGGCCCCCAAGCCGTGGGCCTCAACGCCCGCGGCACCCCCGGCGAGGCCGTCGCCTACCTCCTCGACCCGCGCATTGTCGCTGGCACGCGCTGGATTACCGGCGCGAACCAGCCCGGTCGCCACGTCTTTGACCTCGTCGCCGGCCGCGATTTCCTCGCCGCAAACCAAACCACGGACGATGACGTCCCTCAAGTCGTCGTCGAAGCCGCCGATGTTCTCCCCGGCGATGCAGCCCCCGATGGCTCGGGCCCCCTCGAAGCGGCACGGGGTATCGAACTGGGCCACATCTTCGCGTTGGGCCGCAAGTATGCGACCGCCCTTGGCCTGCAGGTTTTGGACGAGAACGGCAAGCAGGCGACCGTCACCATGGGCTCCTACGGCCTCGGCGTCACCCGCGCTGTCGCCGCCCTGGCCGAGGAGAACCACGACGAGAAGGGCCTAATGTGGCCCGTCCAGGTCGCCCCTGCGCACGTGCATCTCGTGGCGACGGGCAAGGACGAGGCGGTCTTCACCAAGGCTGAGGAAATCGCATCTGCGCTGGAAGCGGAGGGTGTCGAGGTCCTCTACGACGACCGCCCCAAGGTCTCGCCCGGCGTCAAGTTCGGCGACGCCGAACTCCTCGGGATGCCGTTCCTGGTGATCGTCGGCCGAGGCCTGGCAGACGGCGTTGTCGAGGTGCGCGACCGCCGAGCCGGCACCCGCGAGGATGTCCCCGTGGCCGACGCTGTCCACCACGTAGCCGACCTGGTCCACAAAGCCCTAGCCACCGCCCAGTGAGTAACCTCACCTCGCTTGTTGCTCGCGCCGAGGAGTGGATGGCGGGCGATGTCGATCCCTCGTCGGTTGAAGAGCTGGCGGGCTTGGTCGCGGCGGCGCGTCGGGAGAACGATACTGCCGAGCTGGCCGACCGATTCTCCGGGCCGCTGACCTTCGGGACCGCCGGCCTGCGCGGTCCCATGGGCGCCGGCGAGTCGCGCATGAACCGAGCCGTCGTAATCCGAACCGCAGCAGGGCTCATGTCGTGGTTGTGGCGCACGCTCTCGGCCCCACCGTTCGTCGTGATCGGTTTTGACGCGCGGCGGGGATCGCGGGAGTTTGCGCTGGATACGGCGGCCGTCGTGACGGCCGCCGGGGGACGGGCGCTCCTGCTCGGCGAACCAACCCCGACCCCCGTGCTCGCGTTTGCCGTCCGATCCTGCCGTGCCGATGCCGGGGTCATGGTCACCGCGTCCCATAACCCTGCCGCCGACAACGGATACAAGGTCTACCTGGGCGGACGCGTCGCCACGGGCTCCGCCGACGGCGTCCAAATCCTCCCTCCCACCGCCGACGAGATAGCCGCCCACATCGCAGCCGCCCCCCGCGCAGGCGACATCCCCCGCGCCCCCACCGGCTGGACCACCGACCAAGGCGAGATCCCCGCCGCCTACCTTGCCGCCATCGTCCGCAGGGGGGCAACCGATCCCGGGGCCGACGGCGTGCGCCGCGACGTTTCTGCTGAACCCCGAACCGCCTCTGGGCGCGATTGGACCGGCGCCCCTGGTGCGGCCGCCGCGCGCAGTGGGGCAAACGTACCGACAGACCTGCGGATTGTGTACACGGCGATGCATGGGGTGGGCGCTGAGCTGATGCTCGCGGCGCTGGAGGCGGCCGGATTCACGGCCGTGCACGTCGTGGAGGAGCAGCGCGAACCGGACGCGACCTTCCCCACGGTTTCTGCCCCGAACCCAGAGGAGCCGGGAGCGCTGGATCGAGCCCTTGACCTCGCAAAACGCGTCAACGCAGACCTCGTCCTAGCCCACGACCCCGACGCCGACCGCTGCGCAGTAGCCGTCTTCGACCCGAAGGCGGGGGAGACCGGGACCGCGGGGGAGTGGCGGGCGCTCCACGGCGATGAGCTGGGGGTTCTCCTCGGAGAGGCGATAGCGCAGGCGTGCACCCAGGGGAAGGGAGCCACCCTCGCGTGCTCGCTAGTTTCCTCGACGTTGTTGGAGAAGATCGCGGC
>WQYN01000215.1 GCA_009781225.1 Micrococcales bacterium
CGTGGGTCGATGTCGTCACGAGCGCACAGGGCGGCGATTGTGTCCAGCATGGCTACTGATTTGCCGACCCGCCTGGGGCCGTTGAGGACGACGAGACTGTCGTCAACCGCCCCTCGGGCGATGTCATCGAGCACGTGCGCGCGGTAACCCAGATCGAACTCACGGCGGCTTGCAAGCAGGCGGTGTGTTTGAGTCCAGGCCAGGCGGTCGCCGTCGGGGGATGGGACGCTCCACCACGGGTTGGCTAAGGCCAAAAGCCGCCGCAATTCATCGTCACGCATACGCTTAGCGTACGCCTGACGTGCGGTCTGCGGGCCAAAAGGGTGGGGGTTTCGCGCTTCCAGCGGGCCAAAAGGGTGGGGGTTTCGCGCTTCCAGCGGGCCAAAAGGGTGGGGGTCACATGGTGATCGCTGGTAGTGGTACTGGTGGTCAGGCCAACTGCTCTAGCACATCGGAGACGTCGAGGGGAACACCGGATCGTGGGATTCGGCCAAATTTGGCCAAAAGTGCTCCTCGCTGCGCTCGTCAACAAACTTCCATCGGCTCGGCCATCCGAGCAAGCGTGTTCTTCTCTCGACCTTCCTCATTGTGAACAGAAAGCGGACACCAGAACGGCCGATCTAAAGTGGGTTCAAATCTCTGACGGGACCTTGCGGAGTCCCGAGGCCAGCCGGTAGGCGCGATTCTTGCTTCGGGGTGGGGCTGTTGCTTCAACGCGGCCTTGGGTGATCAGGGTGGCTAACGCGCGGTCGACCTGGCGTTTGCTCATGCCCTCGATTCCGGCAAGATCAGTGGCTCGCAGCGGCGAGGAGGCCCGCGACAGCACTTTCAGGATGGCGTCCCAGCGCAAGTCAGTGCTGTCTGCGATTGTCTGAGGCGTTGCGATCGTGGTGCGTCGCAGAATGACAACAAACTCAGTCACCCGGTCGACGAACTCGGGGTCGTGTAAGCCGGCCTTCCGCATCAGGCCGACCATACGGCGCAGGCCGGTGCCCTTGTTCTCGGCGAGTGACTCTCGACTCCCTTCCAACTCGACGTCAGCGAGCAAGTTCGCCAGCACGGCGTTGCGTGAGTGGGAGCCGCCCCGGAGGAGATCATCGACGCTTTGCCCGCCCCACACTCCTCCAGGGTTGTGGACCTCGATCCTGTCGGGGAAGATCTCCACGCGGACCTGTGATCCGAGAGAGAACGGCGAGTAGTCCCTATGCATGACCGCGTTCGTGACGGCTTCACGGAGTACACCTTCGGGGATTTCCCACGACTGCTGGCCTCCCATGCCGTTGCTGAGCACACGGCGGGCCAGGTTCCGGCCCATGGCCTCAACGGTGCGCATAATGATGCGGGGAGCCGGGCCGTCAATGGTCTGGTTGTCTACAAGTCGCACGCCGTCGGTGATCTCGGTCCCATCAATGGTCGGGAAGACCGCCACTGTGACAGTCAACTGGGGGAACCAGCGTTGTGGGAACAGGCCAAGCGTCAGCAGTCCGGCCAGAGTCGGTTGGCCTTCGTCGACAGCCACCATCCGTTCGAGAGCCTCAGCCTTGGTGGGTTGGTCATCCAGCGCTGCCCGGCCTTGTGCCCTCAACCTTCGTAGGTAGGCATCGACCGCGTCCGGGTTGAGATCGTCGACGCTGGCACCTTCCACCGCAGCGCGATCATCGGTCGGCTGCGCGCGGTTGGTCTGGTGCATGAAGACCTCGAAAGCTGACATGCGTCGGTCACCGTCACCGAGCCGCCGGTACGATCCGTTGACAACACCTTGGGCGACAACGAAGCTTGGCCGCTGGATACCCGGCAGTGGCGCAATGTCCGCTACAACCACAGGAGCATCGTCAACCATGGCAATATCGATGGTGTACGGCACAGCTGGTGAGACCTTGGGATGGGAGCGGTCCTCAAGCCCGGAGATGACCTGGTCCCTGATAGCGGCGGCATCGAAGCCCCCTGCCGGGGCAAAGCCGTCCTTTTCGCTCAAACCCAACACGACGACCCCACCAGATGTGTTGGCGAAGGCGCTCACGGTCTCCCACACCGACTTCGGCATACCTCCGACCGCGGCTTTCACCTCGATGCGTGCCAGATCAGTGCCTGCCGCACGGACTAGGTCCACCATGTCTGACAGCAACCCCGCCGACGTCTCAAATCTGGTTGGTTCGGTATCCACGCTGGCCCGGATTCTCATGCGGCTGCTCCTCACGTCTCATTCATCATAGCCAATCATTACCGCATCATCGCCATCATTGCCACCGTCATCGCCAAACTTGGTGATGACGGAACCCTGTGCTTTCGGTGAACCGCGGGTTGGGGTCACATGCTGATCAAAGGAGGTGGCGTTGGCGGCCTGGCTAACTGCTCCAGGGCGTCGGAGACATCAGGAGCCCGTTGGGCTTTGGTGCCGGCGATGGCGTCGCGCCATTGGCCGCGGCAGTTGTTCGCCGAGCGGAACGAACCAAACACTGAGGGGAACATTGGGTCTTTCATGTCCGGCTGGCGCTCGGCGCGGTAACGGCACAACAACTTGGCCACGAAGGCGGGCCGGGTGATGGTGCGCCACTCTGAAGCGGTTTTCGGGTGGTCTTGGCGGATCAGGCCTAGCCCGGTGACCCAGGTGAGAGTGCCCCAGAGCGTGACACTTGGCTTACGCTCGATGCCGCCGAGGCCGATGTCGCACCACCGCAAGGCAAGGACCTCACCAATCCGGGCTCTGGTCGCGGCCAACACGTCGGTCACGTCCAGTAGATCACCGGCCCGCGGGTGGGTGGCACGTTCCCGGGCTCGTTCGTCGGGGTGGCGGGATTGGGACCCACGACCTCTTCGAGCAACTGGGGCGGTTCTGTGGGGTTTCGTTGATTGTCAAGGAGCGGCGTTGAGCTGGGACGATGGCGTGTCTTGCGTTCGCTTGGATGTCGCCTGATTCGGTAAGGTCCGGCTGAAAGTGCTCCTCGCTACGCTCGTCAACAATTTCGTCGGCCTCGGAAGAACGCGCAAGCGTGTTCTTCTCTCGGCCTTCCTCATTGTGCTCCTCGCTACGCTCGTCAACAAACTTCCATCGGCTCGGCCATCCGAGCAAGCTCGACGGCACTCGCCTCAGTCGTTTGTGCTCCTCACTACGCTCGTCAACAATTTCGTCGGCCTCGGAAGAACGCGCAAGCGTGTTCTTCTCTCGGCCTTCCTCATTGTGCTCCTCGCTACGCTCGTCAACAAA
>WQYN01000216.1 GCA_009781225.1 Micrococcales bacterium
AATCAAGGCTGAAGGCCTTGCACAAGGTAGGGCGACGGCGTCCCGCCTAGCCGTGAAGCAATGTGCAAGGCTTACAGCCTTCGCGGCTAGGCGGGACGCCGTCGCCCTACCTTCCCTAACGGCTAGGCGGGACGCCGTCGCCCTACCTGCAAAAAGGAGCCGCCGCTCGGGCCTGACGATGATTGAGGTCGTCGCGGCGGTCGCGCTGTTCGTCATCATCTTCGCGTTGCTGATGACCGTGTTCCGCTCCGTGACCCGCCTCTGGCTGCCCGAGCAGTCAAGCAAGCAACTGCAAACCCGCGCCGACACGGTGATGGACATCCTCGCGAGCGACTTCTACCAAGCCGTCGCGGACAGCGGCACGCTGAACGGCGTGACGAACGCGCAGCACTTCAGCTTTATGCTCGACTTTAGCCTGGTGACGCTGGACAAGGCGCAGGAGGAAACGCAGGTCGTGCTGGCCTTTGCCCGCCATGCGTTGCCCAGGACGCCGCTCGTGGACGAAGAGCCAACCTTGCGCGTCTCGCTGGACGCCGTGTTTTACGTCTGCTACAGCAACTGCCTCTCGCGGCACGTCTATCCGCTTGTCCGCAACGCATGGGACGACAACGCCGACGACACCATGAACGCGCTCCTGCTGGAACGGAAAGGGGAGTTGGAGGCAACGCTTCCCTCGCTCATTTCAGAAGGGTGGTTCCGGGGGAAACCCCTGCCGCAAGACCTGGCCGGCCACCACAGCCTGCTGGCCGAGCGGTGCGAGTTCGAGGTGATTGCCACGCTCCCGCCCGCAATGGTGAAGGACGGCACCGCGTACGACCTCACCCTGCCGCTCAACCAGCTCTCCCAGTGCAAGGCAGATGCGATACCCGACTTTTTGGACGTCGCGCTGATCCTTTACGATGAGGCGGACTGGAACACGCGCGCGGCCTTGCAGAACGACACGTCCCTGCGGGCCACGGTGAAACGCGAATACCTCGGGATGCCGTTCTCCAAACGGATCACCTTCCCAGCGAAGAAAGGAGGCCGTCTATGAGTTTTTTTAAGTGGTTAGTGATGGTGAAGGTGGGGCAGACATTCCTGTCTGCCCAATGCCAAAACCTGCGCAGACAGGAATGTCTGCGCCACCTTACAAACAAGCCCCGCTCCGGCGCGACGCTCGTCGTGACGCTCGGGATACTGACCGTGCTGGGCGTGATGGCTACGGCGCTCTTCGTGTCCTCGCGCATCAACCGCCAGGCCGGCGCAAGCGACCAGCACCGCGCCACCGCGCGGAACCAAGTCGAAGAGGCCATCGCCCTCGCCATGCGGACCGTCGAGGAGTCCATGACCTACCCGAACTACACGGGCGACTTCATGATGGAAGACTCCACCGCATGGGAGAGTTTCGACAACAGGCTCAACCAGCAACGCCTCGTCCCCATCGGCGCCGAATGGTTCACCGAGACCTACAGCCGGACAAACGGGTTTGACATTGACGGCGACACCGTGTTTCAGGCGATGGACGTGCTGGCCTCCCCGACGCTCGAAGAAACCCCCAAGGCCTACGTCAACCTCCTCACCCCGCAAGTCCTGCGCCTGCTGCCCCCCATCCTGACAAACCAGATCGCGATTGCGGAACAGGAAAGCGGGAGACGCTTCATGAGCGGCTGGCACGAGTTTGACCCCTTCGCCAATACCAGCGTTGACATGAAGCTGATGACCAACCCCTCGCGCGTGGCCTTCGTGGTGCTGAACTGCTCCAGCCTCTTCGACGCAAACCACTTCGGCGACGGCCGCGGCCCCACCAGCGACAAACTCGCCGCCACCTGTTTCAGCCAAGCGGACGTGACCAACTGGATCAACGGTGTCGCCTCGGGCATCTTCACGAACCTGGTGGGGCTAGACATTTTGGAAAACCCCCACATCCTCCCCTTCAGCTTCCTGTCGTACGACCCCGGCCCGGACGTCTATCCCCTGCACTACGACTGCTTCGAGACCAGCGGGTCATTGGGAACCCACTTCTTTAACGCATGGAAAACCGTTGACCTGAACAACCCCACCAACCCCGACCTTGAGCCGCCGTTGTCGCAGGTCTTCGCGAGCCGGCCGTTCCTCCTGCCGTGGGGCGAAAGGGCCATTTACCACAAGTTCAACATCAACGCCATCACGAATGAACCCTGGGGATGCCAGACGCGGAACGTGGCTGGGACGCTGAGCCCCCTCTCCAACCTTAACGGCACACCGTGGTATAACAGCACGGACTTCCAAGTCAACTGGCTCAACCCCGTGACGTTCTGCCTCGGGATGCTCCTCCACGAAGAAAGCGCGGAATCCGCCCACCGCATCGAGAACTTCTCCGCGTTCGCATGGTCCATCGTGAACCAGATTGACGCGGGCCGCGTTGCGCGGGTCTCCGAGTTCCCGACCCTCGACAACCCCGAGCCGGACATCAACAACTACACCCGCGCGGAATACGCCGTCAAGGACGTGCCGCTCATCAACAAGGTCCACGTCTTCAACATCTTCGACAGGGACACCGGCAACTCGCACCCCGACGCGCCACAGGAGGCCAGCTACTACGGCATCGTGCCGCCCGAGCCTGACGTGACCCTCTCCAACCACTACGCCGTGGCCGTGGAACTGTGGTACCCCTTCGCGCCGCACGACCCACCCCCGGACACATGGCTCTACGTCGGGGTCGTCACAAACGCCGCCGATGCCGTCACCACCACCAACCGCCCGTGGACCGCAGGGGAACTGACCGCCATGTACGACTGGATGAACGCGAACCACGGCAGCACCAACAACTTGACCATGATGCAGATGTTCTTCCAAGGCTGGTCGAAAAGATACCGCGAGCGGTTCTACCATCCACAGCCAGTAGGCAGCCCGTTCCCGAACGACTACCACGCGATAAGCCGCTACTCCCTCACCAACGGCATCTCCCTCTACAAGCATTCCGACATCGCTAGAAGTTGGGAGCGGTACTACGACGACCACCCCCTCTGGCAGATCATCACCGACGACAAAGACCTCTGGTTCACCCTCGGCATGACCTCCCACACCTCATGGCCCAAGGACGCCCCCGACGCCACCATCCAAGACCTCATCCGCTCCACCCCCATCTACCGGGCCTTCTACCCCGAGACCGACGCGAC
>WQYN01000217.1 GCA_009781225.1 Micrococcales bacterium
AAGGCAGCGATCACCGCGACCACCGCGGGTATCAAGACCCTTCAGGTCGCCTACGGCGCCAACGAGGGAACCCCGCAGGTCGCCGGACGCGACTCGGTTGAGTTCGTTGCCGCAGCACCTTCCATGACGAACTCCCGCGTCCAGGTCTCCGAAGGAACTCAAGTCGCCAACGGCACCGACACCCACACCGTGACAGTCGACCTCTTCGACGCATGGAACAACCCAGTCCTCGACATGGCGACCCAGCTGGCCAAGCCGACCATCACCCCGGACACCACTGGACTCACGGTCACCGACTTCGAGGCCGACACCACGACCCCCGGACGCTACACCGCCAAGGTCTCCACGACCACGGCCGGCGCCTACACCGCGTCGGTGACTGTTCATGGCGTGGGCGAGATCCCGGCCCATGGGCTGAACCAGGTTGCTCTGTTTGTGGCTGGCGCGCCGTCGTCTGAGAACTCGACGCTCGTCGCGATCACCAGTGGTCCGCGCCAGGCAATCGTCGAGAACCACACCGTTCAGCTCACCGTGCTTGACGCCAATGAGAACCCGGTTCCCGGAGTCGACGCTGTAATCACGACCGACCCGGCTGTGGCGCTGCCGAGCGACGGACAGGTGACCACGAATGAGCAGGGCGTTGCCCAGCTGTCCTTCACCTCCACCATCCCGCAGGTGCTCACGGTCTCAGCCAAAATCGCTGGATCGGTTATCCCGCAGGGTTCTGGCGAGGTGACTGTTGAGTTCATCGCCGGCGACCCCGCCACCGCCAACTCGTTCTTCGAGATCTCCCAGCACACCGGCCAGATCGCCGACGGCACCACCGGCTTCCAGACCGTCTCCCTCTACCTCGCCGACAACGCCGGCGTCCCCGTCCCCGGACAAGCCAACGACATCGAAGCAGTCTTCGCGCCCACCGGCCCCACCTTCGCCAAGGTCAACGCCGCTGACTTCGAGCAGGACCAAGACAAGGGCCTGGGCTGGTACAAGGCCACAATCCGCTCCCTGGTCGCCGGCACCTTCACCATGACCGCCCAGATCGGCGAGACCGACATCCCCGTCACGACCGATGCCAACGACAAGGCCATTTTCATCGCCGGCCCCGGCGACCCGACGACAGCCACACTTTCCGTGGACAACACCGAAGTGACCGCAGGCCAGACCGTCAAGGCCACCGTCACCGTCATCGACGCCAACGGCAACCCCGCCGCCGGACAGATCGTCCACCTGTGGGTTGACCCCGCCGGCCCCGCAGGCGACGCCCAGCCCATCTCCCTCCCGGCAGACAACAACGGCCGAGTCACCTTCGACCTCACCACCACAAAGGCCGGCACCTACACCATCTACGCCGGCCTCCTCCTCGACCCGATGGCCCCCGCCGTCGAGGTCAGCAACTCCGGTGAGATAACAGTTACCTGGAACCCCGGCCAGCCCTCGCAGAGCACCACGACCCTCCACGGCACCACCGGTGAGCGCGTCGCCGACGGCGAGGACTACCACGAGGCCACCGTCCGCGTGGCTGACCAGTACTCCAACCCGATCCCCGGCATCCGCGTCGCCATCGAGCTTGACGGCGTCGGCACACTCGCGTCGAACTCAGAGGCCGCAGGAGACACCAACAGCAACGGCATCTTCACCGCCCGCTACGTCTCCGACTACGTCCTCGGCCAGGCAGCAGTCCAGGCAACAGTCGGCACCGACCCCGCCTCCTTCAAAGTCACCGACCCAAGCACCCCAGACCAGCCCAAGACGCTCGCCTGGACCTGGACCAAGCAGCCCGGCGAGGCCAACGGACACTTCACCGTCCCGACCAACACGCAACCGGCGGACGGCAGCGCAAGCCACACGGTCGCCATCGTCCTCCTCACCATGGATGGCAAGCCGATCGTGGGCGAGGCCAGCAATCTCAAGGTGACTGCGACCCCCACCCAGGATTCGCCGCCGCGCCCCGCCGGCACCACCTGGAGTGTCGCGACGATCCAGCCGGTCAGCGGCCAGCCTGGTCGCTACACGACGACCGTCACCTCGACCTACGCGGCGACCTTCACGATCGCAGTCAGCCACGACGAGGCGAGCCTCAAGGCCAACCCCGCAGGTCAGGACACGATTACCTTCACCGCCGGGACCGTCGCGCACCCCTACACCTCGGGCTACGAAGTCTCCGAGACCGACGGAATCCGGGCCAACAGCGTTGACACGCACACCATCGCGGTGACGCTGCGCGACGAGCATGGCAACGGTATCCCGGGCGCGACGCTCACCGCCGCGGCCGCCGCCAACGACGCGCTCCTGACCAAGGACGCCTGGTCCTACAACGCGACGGGCGTGTACGCCGCGACGCTGAGGACCTCGGTGGCCGCGGACTACACGATGCTCGTCACCCACGGCTCGACCCCGATCGCCGCCTTCGCGGACGCCAATGTGCGCGCCCGCTTCGTTCCCGGCGCGCCCTGCGAGGCCAACACGACCCTGGAGATCGTGGCCAAGGCGACCGGCCTGCCCGTCGCTTCCCGTCGCGTGGGCACGGCGAACGATGACGGATACCTCCTTCGCGTGACCGTCCGGGACCGCTCGACGACCCCGAATCCCGTCCCGGGCACCTTGGTCTCGATCGTCGCGACGCCTGACGTGGTCCCGGCCTTTGCCGATCCGGCTAAGCGGACGAGCCTTGCCGGCGTCGCCGAGTTCGAGCTCAAGTCCACCAAGGCAGGCGAGGTCCTGGTCACGGCGTCAATCGACTCCGGTTTGATCGTCAAGACCGGCTCCGCCCTGTTCGTCTCTCTCAACGCTCCTGACCTGGCGAACTCGACCCTGACCGGGACCGATGGCGAGACGCGCTATGCCGACAACAACGCCTTCCACACGGCGTTGGTGACGGCTCGGGACCGGTACGGCAACTTGGTGCGCGGCGTGCCCGTGAGCATCAGCCTCAGCGGCGTTGGATACCAGTACTCGGTCGAGCCGACCACTGGTTTGACTGATGCCGCAGGAGAGGTCAGCTTCCAGATTCGCTCGGAGAAGCAGGTCGGACTGGCTCTGGTCTCCGCGAAGATCGGAAAGTCGGGAATGTCAGTTCTCGACGATTCTGGAGTCAAGGTGCTGCCGATGGCGTTTGTCGCCAAGGA
>WQYN01000218.1 GCA_009781225.1 Micrococcales bacterium
AACCGAGCCCTCCCATCGTGAAGGAGGGGCGGATGACGAGCGGATAGTGGAGTTCCTCGACAGCCGCCAGGCACTCCTCAATCGAGTGGGCGATGACGGAGCGGGCGACATCAGCCCCGGAAGCCTCGGCGACACGCTTGAACTCCTCACGGTCCTCGCCGGCAGTGATCGCCTCGACCCGGGCGCCGATGAGCTCGACGTTGTACTGGGCCAAGACCCCTGCCTTGTGGAGCGCGACGGCGGCATTCAGCCCTGTCTGGCCTCCGAGGGTCGGCAGGAGCGCATCAGGACGCTCCTTGGCGATGATCTGGGTCAGCACCTCGGAGGTAATGGGCTCCACATAGGTTGCGTCAGCGAACTGTGGGTCGGTCATGATGGTCGCCGGGTTCGAGTTGACGAGGATGACCCTCAGTCCCTCTTCCTTGAGGACCCGGCACGCCTGAGTGCCCGAGTAGTCAAACTCACAGGCTTGGCCGATGACGATGGGTCCGGATCCGATGACAAGAACCGATGAGATGTCGGCGCGACGTGGCACGTCAGACCCCCTTTCCCGCCTCACAGGACGGGGCTTAAAGGATGGCGTTCGCGGAGAGCTTACCAGCTGACGGGCTTGAAACCGGCTCTGACCCGCGTTACCTTAGGGTGAGTTTACGACGCGCCCTGCCCGCCGAAAGGCCCGCCCCTATGAAGCCACGACACGCGATCGCCGCGTTGATGGTGTTGTCGCTGCTGTCCATTGCGCCCCTTGCCGCCCCCCGAGCCACGGGTGAGGCCGGCGCCTCCGGCCCCTTGTCCGTTGGCAAACCCGTCATGGTCGGCCACTGGTCAGCAGAAATGTGCAAGCCCAACGCCCTTGTCCCGATGCTCGCCATGGCTGACCGCCGGTGGTTCCGTGTCGAAGAAAAGTCCCATGCAGTCCTGACCCTGACCGCCCCCGAGCCTATGAGCATCGGCGGTCCAGCGGCGGCATCCATGTCGATCGTTCTCCAGAAGGTCAAGGAGGAAGACGCCCTCGAAGGTGTCATGGTCAAGGATGTCGAGGGCGTTGACGTCCGGCTCCAAGCCTCGACCACCGCTCAGCCGTCGACGGACCCGAGCGGGTGGCCCGGCTTGGCCAAGGCGACCGCGATTCTCAAGCCAGGGATCTACCGCACGCTGGCATGGCATGGCTACTGCTCAGGACAGTTCTCCCTCAATCTCACCAAGCTCTCCCCCATCAAGGTCAAGTCGGTCCAGGCGTCGAAGAGCGCGATCAAACTCAAGGCCCGCCAGAAGAAGACGATCTCGGTGACGGTCGCCCCCGCCGAGGCCGCCGACTCCAAGCTCACCTGGACCTCGTCGAACAGGAAGGTCGCACGCGTCACCTCCAAGGGTGTCGTCGAAGGCCGCGCCCCCGGCACGGCTGTCATCAAAATCGCTGGCCCCACCGGCAAGGCTGCAAAGGTCCGCGTCACCGTCAAGGCCCCCAAGCGCTAGTCCCTCGCCCCGTGAAACCCATCCGACTCCTCGCCGCCGCGGTCAGCATGACCCTCATGTGGTCTGCCACTTCCGTATTGCCGACGATGGCGGCCAAGGACCCCGGCGTCACAGGGCCTTTGACTCCCGGTCAGTTTGCGACCATCGGGCAGTGGTCGGAGGAGATGTGCACCTCACCTGGTGTTCCCGTCCCCGTCAACACCTTGACTGATCGTCGAACCATTGACGTCGCTGAGCCCTCGCTCGCCGTGCTAACGCTCCAGCTGGCGCCCTCCTTTGAGGAGACCGGGCGTGCGGCTAGCCTCACGGTCCGCTTCGAGCGTGCCGGGATCGACGGGGTGCCGTGGAAGACCGAAGCCCTCAAGGATTCCCAGGGTAAGGACGTCACCCTCCGCCTGAAGGCCCCTGCGCGGCCGGCTGCCTCTGCGTCCTTAGAGCCCATCACTGCGACAGCTTCGCTCCCCTTGGACCGTGGGTCTTTCCGGACGCTGGCCAAGTTCCGTTACTGTTCAGGTCTCTTCACACTCACCCTCGATTCGCTGACCCCTCTTTCCTCCCCGAAAGCCACCAAAGGCAAGGTCCGGGTCAAGTCAATCAAGCCCGCCTCGAAATCGGTGACGATGGCCAAAGGTGAACGCCGAACTCTGTCAGTACGGGTAGTCCCGGAGGCCGCCCAGGGGGCCAAGCTCACGTGGACCTCCTCGAACGCCAGGGTTGCCACCGTCGCGAAGTCTGGCCTGGTCAAGGCACGCAAAGTAGGCCGCACGACGATCAGGGTCCGCGGCCCCTCAGGCAAGGCCGCCACCATTCGCGTGACCGTGACGCCACGACGACCCTGAACTCGCGTCTTGGTGTCCGTCCTTACTGTGAGACGACACCTCTTTTCGGGGCGGACCTCCCACCCCCTCCCTATGCTGGGTGAATCGATCCCGGACATCCGTCGAACCGGGTTGGTCAGCGAGTAAGGAGCGCCGTCCATGATTTCGACACGCCGCCTGCGCCCGTTCGCTCTCCCATGCGTTGCCGCTCTGGCACTGTGCGGGGGAATCGGCTCTCCTGCTGCTGTCGCGTCTGGTGAGCTGCCCAAACTGACCCCAGGGGAGTCGGTGACCCAGGGCCACTGGAGTTCTGACCTGTGTGTTCCTTCGGGCACACCCCCCATCTTGATCATTCCGCCGACCTCCATCGTCGACAAGACACACCTCCAGGTCACGGCTGAGGGCGTCGCCACGTTCTCAGTGGCCCCTGCCATGTCCTCGGTGCATCCTGCGGGTTCGGCGACCCTTGAGATTATGAGCGCGGACTATCCGACGGCCGACCCTCTCTACGACATCAATGGCAAGCGCGCCCGTGTGACCTTCTCTGGCGGCAGTCCCACGACCGTCTCCGTCTCCTTGATGCCGGGCAACTACTGGACCGTGGTCTCCCATGGCTACTGCTCGGGATTCTTCGAGGTGGCGCTCGATGAGTTCTCTTTGGACCAGGATCCCTTCACGACCAAGGTCAAGGCCGTCAAGTTCCCCAAGAAGTCCATGAAGCTCTCGCTCGGCGAGACCAAGCAGGTCAAGGCTGTGACCAGTCCCAAGAAGGTCAGCCCCAGC
>WQYN01000219.1 GCA_009781225.1 Micrococcales bacterium
CACCAGCAGAAGTCACAACTCCACCAGCAGAAGTCGCAAACCCAGGTTTTCCGCGGAACTGTGTCTCATGTCACCCTTGTGACCAGCACAAATGCTCGACCCCGCGGTGCGTCAGTGTGCGCAAACCTGGGTTTTTGACTTCTGCTATTTCTCACCAGTCCTCATCAGTCGTTGAGGGGCGTTGTCAGAGGGGCAGAAGTCACAACTCCATCGGCAGAAGTCACAACTCCATCACAAGCCCCGGAGCAAAAGTCGCAAACCCAGGTTTCTGCTCCTGCAGCAGCAACAGGCACTCCTGTGACCAGGGAAAACACTCGACCTTGCAGAGGGTGTCTCCGTCGAAACCTGGGTTTTTGACTTTTGCTGAATTGTGGGGAGCGCTGTACCCCAACCCAAAGCCCACCCTGCCACGCACCCCGGCCCGCCGACAGCGCTGGCGCCAAACTTGGGAGTGCTGTGCCAGGTTATTTCGCCTAGTTAACCTGGTAGAGCACTCCCAAGTTTCGTGACCGGCGGCCTTCCGTCATCGAGTGCGAGGAATCCGACACTCGGGGGGCGGTGACAGCGGTCCAAATTGTCGGATTCCTCGCACTCGGCGCCGCCGGGGGGCGGGTACGGTGAGGTGGTGGAGGTTTTGGAGACCCAGCAGGGCGTGACGCACGATGGCGGAACGCGCCTGCGACTGGATCTCGCCTACGACGGGGCTGGGTTTCATGGGTGGGCGGCGCAGCCGGGGTTGAGGACGGTTCAAGGTGAGGTGGGCGCCGCGCTGGGGCGGGTGCTTCGGCTTGGCGGACCGGTTGTGCCAACGGCGGCCGGGCGAACGGATGCCGGAGTCCACGCGCGAGGGCAGGTCGCCCATGTTGACGTGCCGAGTCCTGAGGCGGATGCGCGGGGGTCGGCCAAGCATGTGGACGTGCCAGGACCTGGGATGGACGCGCGAGGGCAGGTCGCGCATGTTGACCTGCAGGGTCACGGGCCCGTGGACACCGGGCGGCTGCTTCGGTCTTTGGGGGCGGTTTTGGCGGCGGATGTGCGGGTGAAGAGCGTGGGGCTGGCGCCGGAGGGGTTTGACGCTCGGTTCAGCGCGTTGTCCCGGCACTACTGTTACCGGATCGCCGATTCGCCGGCGGGCTGCGATCCAACCGAGCGGGGGTTTGTCTGGTGGTCGGGGAGGGAGCTTTCGGTCTCCGTGATGAACGCGGCGGGCGGGGCACTGCTGGGAACCCATGACTTCGCCGCGTTCGCTCGGCCGCGAGAAGGGGCGTCTACGGTGCGGACGCTCCTGCAGCTTGAGGCGGTGCGCGTGGGGGAGGGGCGGATTGACGTCCACGTTGCGGCCGACGCGTTTTGCCACAACCAGGTGCGGGCCATGGTGGGGGCGCTGGTCGCGGTCGGATCGGAGCGGCGGCCCGTCGAGTGGGTCGCGCAGGCCCTGGATTCAGGTTCGAGAGAGGGCTGCGCCACCGTTTTGCCTGCTCAAGGGCTCACCCTGGAGTCCGTGACCTACCCGGCAGACAAGGACATGGCAGCGCAAGCCCGCGCGGCGCGGGTCGTCAGAAGCCAAAACGATCCCTAGGGCAGGCGGTATCCGAGAGCTAGAAGGTCGTCGCAGGTGACGAAGTCGAAGCCTCGTGCGGTGAGGGTGGCGAGGATGCGGGGCATCGCGGCGAGGGTGTTGGGGTGGCGCGGCGAATCGTGTAGGAGGAGCACCGCCCCGTCGCGAGCGTGGGAGATGATGCCGTCGGCGATCATCCCCGTTATGTCCGGCGACAACGGTCCATGGATCCCGCCGTCTCCCGGTCCGTAGTGCCAATCCCAGACGTCGAGGTTGCGCTCGTTGACGATCTTCCGGTGGGCGGCGGTCGAGATCCCCCAGGGGAAACGGAACGCCGTGGCGGTCACCTTGAGCTTCTTCTTGATGATCGCGATGCAGTCATCGACCTGCTTTGCAAAGGCGGCGTCCGACATTTCGGTGCTCGGAACCCGGTGGTCCCATCGGTGGATCGCGATCTGGTGCCCCTCGGCAACGGCGCGCTTGGCGTAGGCGAGGGTGGTCTTTCGGGCGAGCATCTCGCCCATCGTGAAGAAGGTCGCCCGCACGTTGTACTTCGCGAGGATGCCGAGGAACGCCGCGGTGTCCTGGTGGCCCGGCCCGTCGTCAAAGGTCAGAGCCACGACCTTGCGCCCGACGATCTGGAAGCTCGCGTACCTCGTCTTGATAGGCTTAGGCGCCTTGACCTGGGGTTTCGCCACACCCGCAAGGGAGACGACCCGCATCGCCCTGCCCGCACGTCCACCGACGCCGCCTGCTCCGCCGCGACCCTCGACTCCCTCAAAATCCCCTGCTTCGCCGAGCCCCGCAGGGGTCATGGCACCCGGTGACGGAGTTGGCTCCAGCGGCTCCAACGGGTCGGGCCCCGGCGGGTTGATCGGCGGCCCCGGCGGAACGTCCGGTGGCGGCTCAGCCGGCGGCTCAGTGGGCGGTTCTTCCGGCGGGGGAGGGGCGGTGAGCTGGACAATCGCCTGTGCCCGATAGATACCCCGCGACTTGACCTGCCTCGTGAGCTTGACGTGGAACCCGTCCTTCTTCTCGACGACCGTCGCCCGCTTCTTCGCCACCTGCCGCCAACGGATCTTCGACCCCTTAACCCCGTCCCGCTTCTCCAGGACGATGTCGGCACGCGAGACCTTCTGTCCCTCTTCCGGGGGGACGATGACGGCCCTGAACACCAGCTTCTTACCCGCCCGAGCAATCGCCCGGCTCACCGACAAGGAAGGCACCTTCGGTTTTGCGGCGGCAGCCGCAAAACCGCCCCGCCCCGCATCCACCACCCCCACCGCCCCCGCCGGTGCGGCCACACCGCCGAACACCAACCCACCAGCAACGGCAACGGGCACCAAACCTCGCACAATCCGCATACCCGCCAGGCTACCCCCACCTCCACCCTCCCCAGCCACCGCCCGCCCCGCCACCGCTGCCACTAGCCCCAGCCACCGCCTCGCCCCCAACGTTCCGCCCCGCCCCCACCTCCCCCCCCCCCCC
>WQYN01000220.1 GCA_009781225.1 Micrococcales bacterium
CCAATCGCCTGAGTGAACGGCTCGGGATCCGCCCCGATGACGACGACCCCCGCCAGCACTCCCGCGACACTCGCCACGAGCTCATCAAAGCGCGCCCCCTTCGCCCGCCCCCCGCAAATCCACACGACGCTCCGCTCCGGTCGCCCCGCAAGCGCCGCCCTCGCCGCATGAGCATTCGTCGCCTTCGAATCGTCGATGTACCCGACCCCGTCCACAACCCCCACCACCTGCCCCCGGTGCCCCGCAACCACAAACCCCCCCAACCCACGCACGATGGCGTCCCTCCCCACGCCCATCACCCTCGCCAAAGCAATCGCCGCCAAAGCATCCTCCAGGAGGTGGGCAGGCATAGACCTCTGGGTGAGATCCGAGACCGCGGCGAGTTCGGTGGGGATCGAGCCGAAGGCGCGGTCGACAATGATTCCTGCGACGACTCCGATTTCTCCGGGGCGCGGCTCCTCGAGGGTGATACGGATAAGGGGCGCACCGGAAGCAGGGGTGGCGCGAGCCGCGAGATCCGCCAGCTCGGGATCCGGGCCGATGATCATCGCGCCGGCGCGCTCGAAGACTCTCGCCTTCGCGGCCGTGTAGGCCGCGAAGGAACCGTGCCAATCGAGGTGATCCGGCGCGACGTTCAGGAGCGCAGAAGCCCTCGGCGCCAGGCTGTGTGTGAAGTGGAGCTGAAAGGAGGAGAGTTCGCAGGCGAAAACATCGATTGCAGGATCAGCGACCGCGGTCACCAGCGGTGTGCCGATGTTTCCGGCCGCAGCGGCGTGGAACCCAGCGGCGGTCAGGATGGAGGCGAGCATTCCTGTCGTCGTCGTCTTGCCGTTGGTTCCGGTCACTGCGAGCCAGGGAACCTCGCGCCGCGCGCGCAGCCGCCAGGCGAGTTCGACCTCGCTCCACACAGGGATTCCCCTCGCCAGCGCCTCCGGCAGTGGTGGCGACGACGGTTTCCATCCGGGGGACACGACGATGCGGTCGACATTGGCGAGATCCAGATCGCGCCCAGCGATCACCGGAAGGCGAGCGTCGCCATCGCGCGCGCCAAGCGAGACGTAAGCCCCGCCATCGTCCGCACCAAGCGAAACGTAACCACCGCCATCGTCCGCACCAAGCGAAACGTAAGCCCCGCCATCGTCCACCGCCGTTATGCGAGCACCAGTACGCGCGAGAGCATCAATGCAGGCCAAGCCGGAAACACCGAGACCCAGCACGGCGACTTGCGGCAGGTGCGGCGGGTACGGCAGGTCAGGGCCCGCGCTCATGCGACGAGGGACCCGCCGTAGAAGAGGCCGACGCCGGCAGCGCCGAAGACAATCGCGATGAGCCAGAAGCGGATGACGATCGTGACCTCGCCCCAGCCGGAGAGCTCGAAGTGGTGGTGCAGCGGCGCCATCTTGAAGACGCGGCGACCGGTGAGTTTGAAGTAGCCGATCTGGATCACGTCGGAGAGGGTGATGAGGACAAAGAGGCCGCCGATGATGACGGCGAGGAACTCGGTGTGGGTCGCGATTGACAGGCCGGCAAAGGCGCCGCCGAGGGCGAGGGAGCCGGTGTCCCCCATGAAAATGCGGGCGGGCGAGGCGTTCCACCACAGGAATCCCAGGCACGCACCGGCGATCGCGGCCGCGACAACCCCCAGGTCCAGCGGGTAGTGAATGGAGAAGCAGCGTCGGGCAAAGCCTTGAGACCCGCAGAGGTTGTTGAACTGCCACCAGGCGACCAGGACGTAGGCACCGAAGGCCATTGCGCTCGCCCCCGTCGCGAGGCCGTCGAGTCCGTCCGTGAGGTTGACCGCGTTGGACCAGGCGGTGATGAGGAAGTTCGCCCAGATGATGAACAGGACAATTCCCGTCGCGCGGCCAGCGAAGGCGAGGTCAAACCCTGTGTCGCGCAGCGCCGAGAGCTTGGTGGAAGCGAGCGCCGGGCCGGAGCCAAAGGGTGTGATCGCCAGGGTCGCGAAGGCGATCCCGACCGCGCCCTGGCCCAGGAACTTCCAGGTCGGACGTAGGCCCGTGGAGCGTTGGCGACGAATCTTGAGGAAGTCGTCGAGGAAGCCCACAAACCCCAGCCCCGCCATGAGGGCCAAAATGAGCATGCTGGAGGCGCGCGGCGCCGAGTTCGGCAGGAGCGTCGAGCCGAAGTAGCCGAGCATCGTCGCGATGATGATGACGATCCCGCCCATCGTCGGGGTGCCGCGCTTGATGTGGTGGCTGGTCGGGCCGTCCTGGCGGATGAACTGGCCAAACTCGTGCTTGACGAGGAAGCGGATGAGCAGGGGGGTGCCAATCCAGGAGACGATGAGCGCGATTCCCGCCGCGAAGAGGATGTTCACCATGGCGTACCGCCCTGGGTCAAGACGTCGGCAAGCTTCCACAGGCCGGATCCGAAGGAGCCTTTGATCAGGATGAGCGCATCCTCCGGGTTCTCGTGGCCCAAGGCTTCTCGGGCGTCGTCAACGGACGCAACACACAGTACGTCGCTTCGTCGCATTCCGGCGTCAAGCGCGCCGTCGGCAACAAGGAGCGCGCCGTCGCCGACCACGATGAGGCGCTCGACGCCAACGCGAACCGCTTCCCGACCCGCCTCGCGGTGCGCCGCATCCGCATGCTCACCCAGCTCGCGCATCTCCCCCAGCACCGCGATGGGTCGGCGCGAGGTGCGGCGCGCGAGGTCCGCCAGCGCGCTCAGTGCCGCGGCCGTCGAGGTGGGATTCGCATTGTAGGAATCGTCGAGAACAAGCCCCCCACCAGGAGTTTCAACGAGCGCCATCCGGTGGGGCGAATCCGGCGCCGCCCCGCTCAGCCCCGCAACAACGCGCTCCTCCCCGATCCCCAGAGCCAGCGCGCTCGCCGCCGCCGCCGCCAGATTGGTCGCGTGGTGCTCCCCGCGCATACCCGTCGCGATGCGCCGCACACCCCCCAGCAGTTTGAGGACGATGGCGATCCTTCCCTCCGGATCGACGCTCACCTCCTCGATGC
>WQYN01000221.1 GCA_009781225.1 Micrococcales bacterium
ACCATTGCGCACGATGACGTCCCTCGCCTCCTGACCATCGCCCGCCTCGACGAATCCCTCCAATCGGACGAGGAAGCCCTGGTACTCCTCGCCGAAATCGGCGCCACCCCCGGGGCCCTTGTCACCGCGCACGCGCAAGACGGGGAATGGATTCTGCGCGCCGCGTCCGGGGTGGGGGCCCCGATCTCACCGCCCACCGCCGCGCCGCTCCACCCCGGCGGTCCCGAAGAGACCGCCGCCCACCAGGGATTCCTGCCCACCCCGCAACCCCTGACCCCCACTCCCCCGCCCACCGCCGCGCCGCACCACCCCGGCGGTCCCGAAGAGACCGCCGCCCACCAGGGATCCTCGCCCACCCATGTCCTTCGCGGGGCGGCGTACGGGGAGAGCGAGGCTCCGCCATCGTGCGCCGGGGTGGGAAAGCGACCATCTACGGGCGGGGTGTGCCTGGGCGCGGATCAGGCGCGAAGCATCTACGTGACGAGGGTGTGAGGGCTGTGGATTTCCGGCCGCATCGGCGGTTCAACGGAGTCAAGACTGCGCTGCTGTTTGGCGCGCTGTGGGCGTTGCTGCTGGTCGTGGGGATGTTCGTCGGGTCGGGGCGCTATCTTTGGGCGTTCGCCGTGGCCGGGGTGGTCCTCACGATTGTCCCCTTGTGGAACTGCGATAAGATCGCGATCCGGGCGATGCGTGCCTACCCTGTCACGGCCCAGCAGCAGCCGACGATGCACCGGATTGTCTCCCAGCTCGCGCTCGAGATGCGCATGCCGATGCCAACGCTGTATGTCTCGCCGACCCCGGCGCCGAACGCGTTTGCGACCGGGCGCAGCCCCTCGCGCGCGGCGGTTTGCTGCACCGAAGGCATCCTTGACCTGCTCTCCGAACGAGAGCTCAGCGGCGTGCTCGGCCACGAACTCATGCACGTCCGAAACCGCGACATTCTGATCTCGTCGGTCGCAGCGGCGCTGGCTGGAGTGCTGACATCGCTCGCCTACGGACTCATGTGGTACGGCGCGGGGTCGCGGGGAAGGGGACGCGACCAGCGGGCGATCGGCGCGTTTGCGTCCCTTACCCTCATCGTCCTCGCGCCGCTCGCGGCCACCATCATCCAGCTCGCGATCTCCCGCACCCGCGAATACCACGCCGACGAGGACTCGGCCCGCGCCACCGGCGACCCATTAGCGCTGGCCAACGCCCTGGCGAAGCTGGAGCGCGGTATCGACGCCGCCCCGCTCTCCGGCGACCCCCGCCTCCGAAACGTCTCCCACCTCATGATCGCCAACCCCTTCCGCGGCGGCGCCCTCACCCGCCTCTTCTCCACGCACCCCCCCACCGAGCAGCGCGTCGCCCGCCTACGAACGATGGCGTCCGGTTCCGCCACCTCGCGGTGAGCTCGGTTTTCGTGGGGTGGGTGGGTAGGATCGGGGGGTGGAGTTGGAGAAGCGGGCGCGGTGGCATGCTGGGGTGTTTGGGGTGGGGGCTGGGGTTTGGTTGATTGCTCTGGTGGTGCTGGTTGTGCTGCGGGGGGTTTGTGGGGTTGACGTGGGGCTTTGGTTATGGGTCGCCGGACTCGGGGTTCTCATGGGGCTCGGAGGGGTCCTCTACGCTCGGCGCTCCTGGCGCGCTCGATAGGGCTTCTGGGGCGGGGTCAGAACCGGGGTCCCCAGGGTCAGCAGCGGGGGCGGGGCGGTCAAGGTCCAGGGGGATTACCACGGAGTCGTCCACTAGGGGGGCGTCGGCGGGCCAGTCGCCTGCGGAGCGGAGGGCGTCGGTTTCGGAGTGGGCGCCGCAGCCGTGGTTGAAGGAGACGACTTGACCGTCTCGGTTGGACCACTCGTTGGAGCAGACGCCGAAGAGTCCGCCGAGCACTCCCCCGAGCTGGACCAAGAAACCGCAGGTGGAGCAGGGGGCCGCGGAGCGGACCGCTTGGGGGGCGGTGGGGCCGTGGGAACCGCGATACCAGCGCGTGGCAGCAGCGTCTCGGCCGAGAGGGGAGAGCACTCGCGCCCTGCCCAGGCCGAGTTCGATGACTGCGGCACGATCGTCATCGTCCATATCGGGGGAAGGACCGGGATCCAGGCGAGGATCGTCAACGCGGTGCGGGAGCACATCCCCGGGCGAGAGGTCGCCGGGGCGCAGGCGATCCGCCCAGGGGACCCAGGGAGGGGGAAGCAGGGCGTCGGGACCGGGGAGCAGCTCGGTCTCGTTGATGGTCGCGGTGCGGGCGCGCGGGACGCGGACCACCGTGACAACCCACTCCCAGCCGGCATATCCCGAGGCCAGGCAGGCAAAACGGTGGTTCGCTAGGCGGTCGGCGAGCATCTCGACGCCGAGGTGATCTCCGACATCGTCCGCTCGGGCGATCGGGGCTAGGGCTTCGCGGGCGCGGGCCACCGACTCGGGATTGGCGAGGATCGAGTCCGTTCCGCGCGTCGCCGGGCTCATGCGTCGAGATCCTGGGCGACGCCGCGCAGCACCTGGGCGACTTGGGCCGCGGCTTTGCGGTCGGGGTAGCGGCCGCGGCGCAGCGTCGTGGAGACCGAGTCGAGGAGTTTGATGAGGTCCTCGATGATGACGACCATCTCGTCGGCGGGGATGCGGGGGGTGCGTTCGCGGCCGGGGGCGGGCTCGATTACCCGCGCAGCCAGGGCCGATGGTCCGCGGCGACCGTCGGCGATCCCGTAGTCCAGGCGCGTGCCGGGACGAGGCGCGGGCTCGGATTCCGGCAGCGCGGAGGCGTGGAGGAAGACCTCGGTGCCGTCATCGCCCGAGACAAAGCCGAAGCCGCGTTCCTCGTCGAACCACTTGACCTTTCCGGTGGGCACGGCGAACCTCCTGTGGTGAGTGTGCGGGCGGCGCCCCTGTTGCGACAAGGGTACAGCCTGGGCAGACACGCCGCGGCAGGAGGGGGGGTCAAGGAGGTGGGAATGCGGACGATGGCGGCACGCGGGTTGGGTG
>WQYN01000222.1 GCA_009781225.1 Micrococcales bacterium
CCCCGCAACCCGCGCCTCCCAGCGCGAAGTCGTTTCGTCATCGGCCGCAATCGCGGGGAGATTGTCGGGAGTGACGCGGCCCACCGGCAAGAACCCCGGCGCAGCTCCCACCCCTGGGACCAGGGGCGACGCCACCGCATCAGCCCCCAGCAGCGCCGCAGTCGCCAGCCCGCAAGCGAACGGCAGCGTGGGCAGTGCGGCGGCCAGCGCGAGGCCCGCCGCCATTCCCACGCTCGTTTCCAGCGCCGAGGAGACCACCACCGGCAGGCCAATCTCCTCCGCGAGCGCGAGGCACGCCCGGACCCCCCCGAGCGGCTGAACCTTCATCACGACGATGTCCGCCGCCTCCAACCGCGCCACCTCCAGCGGGTCGCGCGCCCCCCGGATCGACTCATCCGCCGCGATGGGCACCGGTGTCCGTCGGCGCAGCCGCGCGAGATCCGCGGTGTCCGAGCACGGCTGCTCCGCATACTCCAGCCCCCCCGCCGCCCGATCCAAGCGAAGTAGCCGGTCAGCGGCGGTTTCTAAGTCCCAAGCCCCGTTCGCGTCAATCCGAATCGCCCCGCTCGCGCCCAAGGCGCCCCGCACCGCCGCGAGGCGACTCGCCTCGGATTCGACGGTGTCACCCGGGCCCGCCACCTTCACCTTCGCTGTCCCACACCCCCCAGATTTGCGCACGATGGCGGCAGCTAGCTCAGGCTCGACCGCCGGGATGGTGACGTTGACGGGGATGGCGTCGCGCAAGGGCGCAGGGAACGGGAGGGTCGCCGCCTCGACCGCGGCGTCCCACCAGGGGCCGGTGGTGTTGTCCGGGTAGTCGAGGAACGGAGAGAACTCCCCCCAACCTGCACTTCCGTGGACTAGGACCCCCTCGCGGGTGGTGATCCCCCGGAAGGGGAGGGCCAAGGGGAGGGAGTAGGCGTGGAGAGTGAGGAGCGGGGTCATAGCAGGACAGCCTCGTCGTAGAAGGTCGGAGGGGCGAGTGGTGGTAGTGCCGGAGTGAAGTCAACCCGGGCGATGGCGTGGTTGGCTTCTAGATCGTCGAAGGCCTGATGGAACAGGAGCCGTGCAAACTGCGGCAACCGATCCAGTTCGACGTTCAGCCCGATGTCCTGGCTGTCCAAGTGGCGAGGCATGCCGACCCGGAAAGTGAAACCGTCTGCGGCGAAACGGGACAGCATCCGCTGAAAGGCGATGCGGTTCCGCAACCTGGGCACGGGGATTCCGGTTTTCCGAGCAGCACTCTTGATGCGCTCGTTGAGTCGATGAGCTTCCTCAGATGTCGCCATGTCGCTCCTCGGCAGCCGCCAAAGCCCGCTCAAGACGCAGGGCAGCACGGTCCGAAAGGTCCGCGCTGCGGCGAAGGATTGATCGCCTCGACGTCAATCCACGTTCGAGCGCGTCGCCAACGGCACGGTCCACGTGCTCTTGGCTCAAATCGGAGCCGCTGACATCAGCCAGAGTGCGCACGGGGGTGGTCACCTGCCAAGCCTTGCGTTGCTCGATGTCTTCCCCCTCAAGGACTTGCGCATGAGTCACCACCATCGGGTCTTTCGCCCTGAAAGTGGGAGGGACGGTGAGGTGAATCCTGGGCGGGTCAACGTCGGACAGCCCATGGATACTCAGGGCGGTTTCGTGCGAGAACACGCCCAGATTTCGGCTCCACAGCATCCAGAGCACGTACTCGTCGTCCGGTTCGGACGGCCAGTTGGGCAGTCGGAACAGTCCTCGGTCGATGCGAACCCAATTGCCGGTGTCGGCATGGTACTTCTGGGCCTGGTAGGTGTAGCCGACATCGAGTGCCTGGGCGGCGGTGAAGTAGCCAGCCTGTCGGTAGGCCCGCGCTTCGAGCATGCGGCGAAGATCCTGTCGGCTCTTGATCACGACACCAGTCTAGCACCGTAACTCAGTAGATACTTTAGTTTCACGACGCCAAGACTCGCTAACCTACTGCTTATCTGTAGGTCGCGCACGCTCGGCCACTGCTGTTGCAGGTCAGTCCGAGGACCAGTTTGGCCCCAGAGGTGACCTCAAGAAAGCCATCGTCTACGCAGGGCCCACTCAACAGGGACGGAGGTGGTGGCAGGTCTTCCGCCGTGGACGCCTCGTCGGTTGTCATTGTGACGAGTACACAGGCATCTCCGCTCAGGCAACAGGCAGACCATTCGGGTCAGTCGCTCCACCCACCCCCACCACTCGCTTCAGTGGCCCTCAAAGTCCACGCCCCTCCCCCCCTCCGTCTCCCCCGTCGCCGCACGGATCGAAGCCCTGCCTATGGTTCGAGCCAGTTCACGATCGCCAGGCTCGGAACGCGGGAGAACTCCCGGGTGTTGTTGGTGACGAGGGTGAGTCCAGCCGAGCGCGCATGCCCGGCGATCAGTGCGTCGTAGGGCCCGATCGGGGTTCCCTGGGATGCGAGTGCAGAGCGAATGTGTCCGGCGTGAAACGCTGCTCGGCGATCAAAGTCCAGCACATCGACAAGTGCGAGCACACCGTCGACCTGGAGTCGGGCTCGTTGCGAGAACCGGGTGCGCTCCACTCCGTACTCGAGCTCCATGACCGTGACCGTGCTGACAGCCAACAGGCCATCATGGGCGCTCACTTGGGCGCGGAGCGAATCTCCGGGGACATGCATGAGGTCGACCAGGACGTTCGTGTCGAGCATGTACTGCGCGTTCACAACGGCCGCCTCTCCTCGGCCACGCCCTGATCGCGGTCAAGGAGGAAATCGTCTACCGGCTCGTGCTTGGCAAACCATTCTTCCCAGCCTCCTCCGGCGGGGGTGATGACCCGCGCACGTCCTACCACCTTCACCTCCACCTCCCTGACCGAGTCGGGGAATGCGACCGCCTTGGGCAGGCGCACGGCCTGAGTGCGGTTGTTGAAGAACAGACGGGTTGTCGTGGCGGCCACGAGGCATCTCCTTCGAAGTGGGATGTACAGACAGTATATACG
>WQYN01000223.1 GCA_009781225.1 Micrococcales bacterium
ACGAGGTTGAACAGTTCCTGCGTCGTTGGCTGCTCCAAAGAAGCTCCTGGCTGCAAAGCAGCCCAGGCCAAGAGCAGTGTCTCCAGTGGGCTCTTGCCTGTCGGATCGTATGATGCCGGTTTCCCATCGCTCCCAAGAGCCTTCGCGAAACCCTCAATCGCCCTCCGATACAGCCTCCGGGGCTGCTCCATCCTCGGGGGAATCGCGATGAACTTGTCCCCTGCCCTGGCCCCAAAGTGCGCACGGGTCTCGGCCCACCTCTGCCGATCCGCCCCTTCCTGAGCCTGCACGTTCCTCCGCGTTGTCAACATGACAAACGTCTGGGTGCCCTCTGGTCGATCAGCAAGGATCGCCCCCAGCGGTCGCCAGTCGACTTCGTTTTGCCCCTGCCCCTCACCTCCACCGAGCCTCTCTCCTGAGGGCCCCCGAAGCAGCTGCTGCTGCGTCTCCGGATAATCCACCACCAGCAACAACGGCGCAGTCGTAGTCGCCAACCATTCCCGCTGATCCGCCCTCGAGTCCACACGCTGCTTCATAAACCCCGTCACCCATCCCAGCCCCCTCAACTCATGGGCAATCTGCGCCGCCATCCTCGTCTTCCCCGAGCCCCCCACGCCGGAGACCACCACAAGATGAACCCCCGGCTGGGCGTCACCATCGGTGATGTACTCCCACGCCCGGTGATACTCGGGTCGCTCAGCAAACCGAACAACGTCGCACCGTGGGTCCAACAACCGCAAAGCCGACCCCTCCGGCATCCCTGCAAACCGAGATGACCCCGACAATAGGTACGGCTCGGTAAAAGGAAGAGCCCCCGGAGCCTCACCAGACTCCCAAGCATCCTCTGGCTGATACCCCACCCCGATATCCACAACAAACTCAAACCCCCAAGTCCCCCCCGCCAGATACTCAAACCCACGCTCCACCGCAGCCTCGAAAGACACCGGACCGTCAGTGCCGTCATCGTCCATCTTTTCCGCGAGCTGAGCGACGTCGAGGGGGAGGTATCGAGCCACCGGAGAGTCGGGTGAGGCGAGAATCTGGCCGTCAAGCCAGGTGGGCGGCCCTGGCGTGGCTCCCACATCGCCTTCCGCACACGCCTCCCATACGGTCGGCATCCCCTCGTCGGGACGCGGATCGAGGTCGATCAGCACCACCGCGTGCGACGACGCGCCTTGCCGCACCACCGCTACCAGGGGATGGAGCTGGGCGTCGAGGCAGGCCCCGGCAAACACAAGCGCCAGGTCCAGGCAGTTTCCGCGCCGCAGTCCTTGTAGCACCTCCCAGGGAGTCGCGATGAGCTGGACCTTCTTGCTGGCGAAGGGCTCGTCCGCGTAGCGAATCCCGACCTGCCGCAGCGTCTCGAAACAGGCTTTGGTCAGGGCGATGGGACTGGGCGCGCCACCAGGCCCCGGCAGCCCCCCCGGCGTCCCGTCCGCCCGCCGCCTCACCAGGCTGCGCACGTTGACCGGGGCGACGTATCGTGCCAGGTCACCGGGGTTGTCGCGCCGCCAGGCCGGCCAGGGGACGGTAGCGGGCTCCCCACTTGGGCGGGTCATGTTGCCTCCTCTTCGGCGGGAAGGACCGCGATGTCGGCCTCGTCGCGATGTGGGACGGCGTGGTGGGCTACGACGGCTTGGATGGTATGGACTCCTGGCGTGGCCAGGGTGATGGTCGTAGCGAACTGGTGGGTGTCGACGCGGCGAAGGGGGAGTGGGGGGCCCGTGGTTCTCCCGTTGTCAAGGATGTTGACGGCAGCGGCGTAGTCTCGGATTTGGGCGTCGAGGGGGACCGAGACGACGATGTTGAAGGGCTGGTTGGCTTGGGTTTCGTCGGGGATTTCTAGGTCTACGGCGAGGGTGTCGCGGGCGGTTGAGGGGCCATGGATTGCTTCCGCGAGCGCGACCTTGGCTCCCTCGGCCCAGGAGACCGTCTCGTGGGAATGCCAGATCGGCAGGTGCCGTCCTCTCGGGACTGCCTGGTAGGGGACGTCCGGGACGTTCCAGGGCTTGGCGGAAGTGAGGGGCACGGTGCCGTCGCCGTCGGCCTGGTCGGGTGAGACGCCCGGTGGGGGAGCGGAGATGCAGGTCAGGCCCGCTTCTGAAAGGCGAGCGGACGATGGCGTTTCCCGCCTTGAGCCCATGACGCAGATCAGTTTCGACTTGTGTTCCGGGGGTAAGGCCTCCCACGCGGCGTCGAGGTCGAGGTGGAACTGGTATCCGGCTTTTGCTGCTTGGAGGAAGCCGGGGTAGAGCTCGTGCTGTTGGGGGATCTCTGAGGGGCGGAGCCAGGTTGGGGTGTGTGCCTGTTCGATCATGGGGTAGCGGGGGAGGAGTTCATACAGGGAGGGCCAGGTTCTCAGGGTTTGTGTTGGGCGGGCTGAAAAGCCGGGGAGGGGGACGCGATTGAGCCAGGTCAGGGCCTTGGGGGCCCCGCGAAACGGGGTAGCTACCGTGACCAGGCGTTTGCAGCGTTTGTAGCCTTCTAGCGCGGCGAACCAGTAGGAGGCGACTAGGCCACCCATGGAGTGGGCTAGGACGAAGACCTCCTCGTCGTCATCGGCCCAGGCCGTGATGACTCTGTCTAGCCAGGCTGCCGAGGTGGCGTTTGGTTGGCGGAAGTCGTAGGGGACGGCGATGGTTCGGGCTGTTGGGGTGACGGCGAGTTCGGGGTTGGGCCATTGGGGGAAGGCGTCGGGGGTCTGGGTTGCGCCTTCGAGTCTGCGCAAGAGCTTGGTGTTCCAGGGGAGTTGCCAGGCGTGTTTGACGTAGACCGCGTCGGAGAGGAGGCCGGTGGGGATCCAGGGGGTTCCGGTGGAAGTGAGGGGGGCGGGGCTGATGCTGCTGCGGGGCAACGCGGTTAGCCCCCATCGGGTTCGGCTGTCGGGATCCTGCAGGGTCGATCGAGCGATCCAGGGGACGACGAACAACTTTGTCATACGGTTAACTG
>WQYN01000224.1 GCA_009781225.1 Micrococcales bacterium
CTTGGTTGAAGCAGCAGCCGCAGCAACCCGCTGCCCACCACTAACCGCCGGAGACATTCTCGCTGCTGTGGGCAAGGCGGGCGCCACGAGATTTGCCGCTGCCGTTACGAACTACCTGGAGCAACGCCAGGTTCCGGCTGGTTCCACCTTCGCCTGAACTCGTGAGCAAGTATGTCTGTGCACACGTCAGGTGGCCTCCCCTATGCAGCCCGCCTGACGAGTGCTAGAAACACCGCGCCGGTGCCGCGGAGGTCGGTCCATTGTTGGGGGGCGCCCCCCGGGGCTTAGCGCTGCCAGGCCTGAGGTCAGGGACTCAATTTGCAGCGGCGTGAGGGTCGCTTGGTCTGTCATCGTGCGTCGCGGGGATGCCAGTGCAGCGACGGGCGGAGGGAGAAGTCCCTGGCCGGGGCGTGGTTGTGTGCGGCGGGTCTTAGGCCAAGCTGAGACCGCACCCGTCCGAGCGCCTGGTCACGTGTACAGTTGCTGGCGAAGAGGTCACCGGCGCGGGGCAACGACCTAGTCCGATTGCTCCGTTCGTGTGTCTCGGGCAGGAACCGGGAGCAGGGCGACACCGATCCCGGACAACTCAAAGAGCAGCGGCCCTTGCTTTCCTTTCGGGACTGCGGGCTGTGTGAACGCGTGGGTGACAGACCAGTTCCTCATCCACACCAAACTGGATTCGCGAGAATCCCTAACGAAGACTCGATCAATGGCATTCAGGAGGACAATTGTGAAAAAGAAGTGGGGTCCGGCTCTTGCCGTGACCATAGCGTTGGCGGTGGGACCGGCGCTTGGGCCGATCATCGCCTTTGCGGGGCCGGGAGATTCCTGGTCTGAAGCTGTCCAGCTTAAGCTCGGGGTCAAGGAGCAGCTCGGGCTGGGGCCCACTACCGTAGCCCCCGACTGTGACAAGTGGTTCTACCTTGATGTGGCGGCACCGTCGATCATCGGGATCGAGATCGCCACGCAGGGACCCGGGCCTTCGGGAGAGGAGGGGAAGGGCAACAGCCTATCCATGCATCTCATGTTCGGGGACGCGGATGACGGCAGGGACGACCTCACTGACCTGGTTGGGGAAACGACACCGATCGAAGTCAACAGCCTCAAGCCACCGTCGGCCAAGACCATCCCCTACAAGCTGATGGCGGGACGCTACTACCTCAGGGCATATCAAACTGATGCTTACAACTGCTTCGGCTGGGTGACACTCAAGTCCGTCACAGCGGCACCGGCCCGCACCGAGCCGAAGGACAACTTCAACCCCACTCAAGGCCTTTCCAACGCAGCCATTGTCCCAGGGAAGACCTACAACGGTCTCATCAACTGGAAGGCGAAGCTGCCGGACGGCTCCTACGGACAGTATGCCTACAACTACTTCAAGTATGTGGTGAAGGACGACAATACGACTCTCAAGGTGACAGGGAGCCGGGCAGATTCGAGCAGACCGAACAATATCGAGATGCAGTTGCGGGAGACGACGGACTATCAATTTGGTGAGAACGTGTTGAGCCTGCACATGGCTGCCTCGGCGGTTGGCTACTTCAACCGGATCCCTGCCGGCACCTACCTGTTCGTGGTCGTGGGCTGGCCGGCCGACGCGTACACCACGGAGTACACCTTTAAGATCGACGAGCTGATCGGCCTCAATACGGTCTCGCTGCCCAAGACTCGGAACTTGGACAAGGGCAAGACGGTCAAGCTGACACCGGTGATCACTCCGGCCAACGCCAGCAACAAGGCCGTCACCTGGAAGTCGAGCAACGCGGGGATCGCGAAGGTCGACGCCTCTGGTGTGGTGACCGGATTGAAGGGTGGGACGGCGAAGATCACCGTCACCACGGCTGATGGTGCCAAGACAGCCGAGTGCACGGTCACGGTTCGGGAAGCGGCTACCAAGGTCACGCTCAACAAGAGCAAAGCTCGGCTCAAGGTGGGCAAAAAGCTGACGCTTAAGGCCAAGAAGTTCACTCCAGGCACTGCGTTCCCCAAGGCTCTGACGTGGAAGAGCAGCAAGGCTGCGGTGGCCAAGGTCGACAAGAAGGGCCGGGTGACGGCGGTGAAGAGGGGGACGGCGACTATCACGGGCAAGACGTGGAACGGAAAGGTTGCGCGGTGCAAGATCACGGTCACGTGATGTGAGCTGGTAGCGCTTGCTGGGAAGCCTGGGAGCCAAGGGGGTCGCCTCCTGCACGGACTTCGAGGCCCCCTACCTGCTCGAACTCCTCCTCTAGCCTGCCGCGACCTTGGTGTTCCGGTGCGGTCCACAGCCTCACCCTGCGCCGAGTGCGAGGAATCCGACAACTCGCGGGCGATGACAACGCTCCAAAGTGTCGGGTTCCTCGCACTCAGCGAGGTGGGGGTTGCACCGTGCCTACGTGACCCTCCGCACCAGAGCAAGGAACATGGCGTCGGTGCCGTGGAGGTCGGTCCATAGTTGGAGGGCGCCACCGCGGATGGCGTCTCCGAAGCCGCTGAGGATGGGGACAGTCTCCGGGGGAACCAGTTCGAAGCCCCCTCCTTTCAGGGCATCCCCCAGAAGCAGGCGCGTCTCGGCGATGTGGGGGGTGCAGGTCGCGTAGGCGAGCACTCCCCCGGGGCGCAGCGCTGCCAAGCCTGAGGTCAGGAGCTCGAGCTGCAACGGCGTGAGGGTCGCTAGGTCCGATGGCGTGTGCCGCCATCGTGCTTCGGGTCGGCGACGCAGGGCCCCCAGGCCAGTGCAAGGGACGTCGACCAAGACACGGTCGTAACCGCCAGGCTCAAGCTCACCGAACTCGCGGCCGTCCTCTACGCGCACCTCGACGACATCCGGCGGAAGGCCGCGCACCGCCTGACGCACCAGGTCAGCGCGGTGCGGCTGCGGTTCGTTCGCGACGACGGTCGCTCCACGCTGAGCCGCCAACGCGCCCAGGAGCGCTGTCTTCCC
>WQYN01000225.1 GCA_009781225.1 Micrococcales bacterium
CACCCCCCCGCAGCAGTTATGTCGAAACCTGACCTATTCCGGGCCTGACAGCGCTCTCATAGGTCAGGTTTCGCCATACTCGGCGCTAGTGGGGGGTGGTGTTGGGTGGGGGAAGGGCGGGTTAGGTGGCAGAAGAACTCTACGTTTCCGCTGGGGCCGGGGAGGGGGCTGCGGACTACGGCTTGGAGCCCCAGGCCTTGCTCGGCGGCGGCGTGGACGACCTTCTCTACTGCGGCGGTCCAGGCCTTCGGATCGCGGACCACTCCACCGGAGGGTAGGGCCTCACGTCCCACCTCGAACTGCGGCTTGACCAGTAGGAAGAACTCGGCATGCTCGGCAGCAACCGAGGCGAGGGCTGGCAACACCGTCGTCAATGAGATGAACGACAGGTCGGCGACCACGAGCTCCGGCGCCGGTTCGATACTCCCAGCTTCCAGGTGGCGGACATTGGTCCGGTCCATGACCGTGACCCTCGGATCCTTAGCTAGCTCCCAGGCAAGCTGGCCGTAGCCCACGTCCACAGCGGTGACGTGGGCGGCTCCGCGCCGAAGCAGCACGTCAGTGAACCCTCCCGTGGAAGCCCCCGCGTCCATCGCGACTCGACCTTCGATCACTGGGCCCGCCTCCCCCAGTTCGTCGAGAGCCCCCGCGAGCTTGAGTCCGCCGCGCGAGGCGTAGTCCGGCCCCTCGGCGATCGCCGTACAGACAATGGCCTGAGCAGGATCAACTTGGCTCGAGGCCTTGGCGGCGACCACCCCATCCACCGTGACTCGACCCGCCGCGATGAGTTCCGCCGCCTGAGTGCGCGACCGAGCCAGGCCTCGACGCGCCATCTCCGTATCCAGGCGGCGGCGTCGCATCGTCGCTGCCCTAGCCAGACTCGCCGAGGAGCGCGACCAGCTTGGTGAGGTCGCTGTCCGAGAGGCGAGAACCGTCATCGTCCAGGGTCCAGGCTAGGGTTGCGGCGGCGCGCAGACGGTCGGCGGCGGTGCCCCAGGCGCCCAACTCTGGTCCCGACGGGCCAAGGCGAGCGCGCGCCGTGCCCACGACCCACCACTCGCCCTCGCGACGCGGCGGTGGGTGCGTCTCGCCGAGTCCTCGCAGGTCAAGCGCGATGAAATGGGGGCGACAGGCGGGCGGGGCCTGCAAGACCAGCGTCGGCGTCGTCACGCCGGTCATGACGAGCATGGCGTACAGCCCGGCGTTGAGCGCCCCCGCAATATCCGTCTCCAGCCGATCCCCGAGCACGATGACGCTCTTTGCCCGAGCTCGACCCGCGACGGCGAGGAAGAGGGCTGGCTCAGGTTTACCGGCCGAGCGAGGTTCGACGCCTGTCGCTCGGGACACCGCTGCGACGAGCGAGCCGTTGCCCGGGGCGAAGCCACGCTCCGTGGGTAGGGTCGCGTCAAGGTTGGTCGCATAGTACGCCGCACCCTGGTTGATCGCGTACGTCGCCTCCGCGAGCAGAGTCCACCCCACGTTGGGACCGAAGCCCTGGAGAACGGCAGCGGGCTCGTCGAGCGCCGAGCTCACGGGGACGAGGCCAACCTGCTTGAGTGCGGTAGCGAGGCTAGAACCGCCGACTGCCAGGACCTTTGTTCCCTTGGGGAAGTCGTCGGCGACCATGGCGGCGCCAGCCTGGGAGGCCGTGTAGATCTCAGAGGGCTTGGCCTTGATGCCGACAGACTTCAGGTGCCGCACGACCTCCTCGGGCGACCGAGAGGCGTTGTTCGTCAGGAAATTGAAACGCATCCCCTGATCACGGGCTTCGGCAATACCTTGCGCGGCGTGAGCGATGGGTTCGGTGCCGGCAAAGGTGACTCCGTCGAGGTCGCAGAGGGCGACGTCAAAGACTTCAGCAAGGGGACCCTCCGAGCCGATCAGCTGCGCCGAGATCACCACGCACCTTCTTCGGCGTCGTAGAGGGCGACGTCACCGTCGTCTTCCTCGTCCAAGAGGGGCTCGATGGGGATAGGGGCGTCGATGACGTCACGATCACCGCCGGCGGCGAGGGCTTCGACGCGTTGACGAGCCTCCGTGAGGCTTGCGATGGCTTCCGGATCCTCGGCGACGCTCCGCTCGGTGCGTCGGAGCAGGGCAAGAGCGGCATCGAATTCGCCGAGGTCCGAGCGGGCACCTGCTAGGACAATGACCATTTCGATGGCCTCGGCCCCCCGCAGGCCCCTGCCCTCGGGACTGTTCGCGAGGTCAATCGCTCGGTCGGGACGGCCAAGGCCTCTTTCGCAGTCCGCGAGGATGGGGAGGTGCTCCTGTGCACCGGCGAGTCGACGATAGGTCCGCAGCTCTCGTGACGCCTCGGCGAAGCGTCCTGTGAGGTAGGCGGCGATTCCTGCGGTCTCTCGGACCACGGCGACCCGCCCAGCTCGGTCTGCTGCGGTGCGGGCGTGTCGATAGGCGAGTTCCGGCTCGCTGTCCATGAGGCGGGCCGCGGAGGCCAGGTGCAGGGCGATCCACTCGGCGTGCTCTTTGCTTAGGCCTCTGAGATCTGCCAAGATGCGGCGATCGAGGTCCGAGGTGCGAATGGTGGGAGGGATCTCGGGAACGTCCTCAGCGGCGAGCTGGGCGGAAGAGACCATCCGGGAGGGCTCTGGTGTCTCCCGCTCCCCTGCGCTGGGGCCACGGGTTCTCACCGGTCTCCTGCCTCCGGGACCTGAATCACTTTGTCTTCCACGCTCGTTGCCACGCTTGGGCCCCGGCCGGGCAGGCCGCGAGGCGCCGTCGTCGCGTGCGGGGCTCATGTCCTCCCTTTCGAGTTGTCGTCTGGTGGGTGATATGCCGCAGGCCCCGTTGTGGGGCCTGTGGTTGGTTGGGTTGCGGTGGTGTCCTGTTCTCCCGCCGGCTGGCGCTGGCAGTACCGTGGGCGCTGGGAGGCTTAGCTTCCGGGTTCGGGATGGGTCC
>WQYN01000226.1 GCA_009781225.1 Micrococcales bacterium
TGACGTTCAGGCCGTTGGTCGCCGTGGCCTGGTCGTTCGAGCCGACACTGGAGAAGAGGACGAGCGACTGGCCCGTCGGACTCACGAGCAGGGCACTGATGTCCTGCGAGAAGGAGTAATGGATCCCCGAGAGGGTGACCGTGAGGTTGCTGACGGTCCCGGTGAGCCCCGATACAGCAATCGACGAGGGGTAGGGCGCAGCGTTGGCCTCGCCGGGCGCGCTCGTCGGGTTGCTGAGCGTGATCGAGTTGGTATTCGCGAAAGTCGTGCCGGCCGCGGTCGCTGGAGACACGAATACGCCCAGGGTGGACCCTGCTACGAGCAGCCCCCCCGTCACGGTGGCTACCCACCGACGGAGACCACGCATCCCGCCATTCCCCTTCTTGTCCGCCGTCAGCCCGCAAAAACTAACGGAGTGTACACAACGCAGGCCCGCGGCCGCTCACCGCGGCTCGGATTGAGCATCGTTAAGCCCGGCCGATCCACGGTGGCGGTCAGACGCGCGGCCACGACTCCTCAGGTACTGCCTTATTGAATGCCAATGCTGTTGTACCAGTGCTTGCGCGATCCAGCTGGCGCTTTGACCGTCGGTGGTGCAGTCGTCGTGGCGATCAGCACCGGGACGATATTGTTGTCATCAAAGAGGACTTCCTGTTGCATTTTGCTAATCGTACCCTGAAAATCAGTATAATTGCTGACGTCAAATGATCCCCAAGTGGGAAGCATCGGAGGTCCGGAGGGTGGCGGTCGATACCCACGAAGACTGAGCTCTGATGAGGCGCTGGCAAAGTTGAGTTGAACATTTGCTGCGACTACGGGAAGGGTGAGTCCACCCTTGAATGAGTTTGTTATAACGGTTATTGCAGCTTCGATTGCCACGCCAAATCGATAGGTCTCCCCTTCAGAAACCAGATCCTTGAAGCGGGCCGCCTGAAAGACTAAAAGGACCTGATCTGCATCGTCGCTCAGGTTGAACAGCGAATAGCCGAGAGATAGGGCCATACTGTCGTTGAGGTTGTATTGCTCCTGGCTGAACTGGTCGAGTTCTTGGACGTCAGGCGCTTTGGGCTCAGGTTGTCCCGCTAGCTGAGAACTTGCTTCGTCGGGTAAGTGCATGCCCACGGCCAGCCGCGTTGGAAGCAGCGCCCCGGTCATAGCGATCTTCTTCTTTGCATTGGAGCTCCGATCATGGCTCGTTTCGACGGTGAGAATTTCGGCTATGGGTTCTGCAGGACGATGCCGGTCAGTGTGACATTGATGGCTGTCGCACCCTGCGGGCCCTGGTCGACGGTCAGCGTCCAGTCGGTGTACGGGGTGGGAGCGAGATAGGCGTTCTCGTCGGCGAACTCCCACTTCGTCACCCAGATGGGTGGGTTGCCCGGGTAGTAGATGTTCTTCATCGACACCGGCTGCGAGACGAACCGGACCTCATTCTTTCCGAGCCGGTTGGTGTAGTGCCCTGATGTTTCGATCTGCAGCTCCACCGCCTTCTTGCTGCCCTGGGTAGCCCCGACCAGCTCGAACGTGGCGGCCATGAGGTACGCGGCCGTATCGCCGTCGAGCTGAGACGCCAGAGCGTCGGCGGGAATCGTGAATCTCGCCTTGCCGTCTTTGGAGAACAGAGGCTGGCATTGCTGCTTGACCGCGTAGGTCACGTTCCCGAACTTCTGCCGGGGCCGCAGCGCCGTGCCGGCCAGGACCTGGTTCAGCCCGGCGATCGAGTCGACCGCTGCTTGCCTCAGACTCAGCAGGGGCATCGAGACGTCAACCTGGATGTCCGCGGGCTGTAGCCACTGATAGAGGAACGAAGCCCGGTAGTTCTCGACCACGAGCACGAGGCTGCGCTTGACGTTCAGGTAGCCGCGTTGGAGAAGCCCGATCGCCGCCGATACCTTCTCGGTCTGGTCGACCAGCTTGTCCTTCAACTTGGCCCAGTCATCCTCCGCCCGTTTGGCGGCGACCAGCTGGTCGAAGGCCGTCATTCCCTGCGTGTAGAGCTCGAGCAGCTTCATCTGCAGGTCGCCGACCGCACTTCCGTACGTGGCGGCAAGCTCGATCGCCTCGAGGTACGCCGTTGCCTGCGGAAGGTCCTTGTGAGGCTCGATCGCCGCGATGACCTGAGCGACGACCGTTTTCCAGTACGTGACCGGATCGAGGCCACCGACGGACAGGCCGCTCAGATCGGGCAGCTGGTCGACCGCCTTGACGAGGTCCGGGGACAGGTTCGGCGGCTTGCTCGAAGCGGCCTGGGAGACCACCTGCCACAGCGTCGCCACGGCCTGGGCGAAACTCGCCATCGACCCGGTCAGGTACTGAGCCCCGTCTCTAGTGTCGCTGAAGTCCGAGGGCACGGTGGGAGGTCGCTCCGCGGACTGGGCGCCCTTGGCGATCGCGTCGTCGATCGCCTCCGCGCCCAGCTGGATCAGCTCCTTGACGATGTTCATCGCTTCGGTGATCACGGCATTGGGGTCTTCGAAGAGCAATATCGCTCCCACGGCGACATACAGCTGCAGGAGCTCTGACAGCGTGTCGACCGCGGCTTTGGCGAGCTCCCGCTGCCCCTCGTCGTGGATCGCGTCCTCCAGCGCCTGCTGCAGATTCGGCAGCGTGTCGCCCACTTCCTGAAGCTGGTAGGCCGCGTTGGTCAGCTGTCCGTGGACCAACCCCGATTCATCCGCCAGGCGAAGGAGCGCGTTGAGCAGCGGCGTCTCCGCCTCCTGGTACGTGGTGCCGAGCGTCTCTGCGAACGAGGCCAGCAGCTGGTCGGTGTTCTGCTCGTTCTGAAAGGCGGTGATCTTGTCGTCGTAGGTCTTCGCGAGGTCGAGAAGCGAATTGATCTGCGCCTGATAGCGGTCGGCCGACA
>WQYN01000227.1 GCA_009781225.1 Micrococcales bacterium
AAACTGTAAGTTTCGGAATGATAAGTTTCGCAGAAGGTGGTTTCGAGGGTCACGTGTCACGGCGGGTGGGTGGGGGCGGGGGCTCGCGGATGAGGTCTTGGGCGTGGTGGTCGAGGGCGGCGAGGATGCCGGGGTTCGTCCGTTTCCGTCAACGAAGGGGTGGATCGACTCGAAGTGTGCGTGCGCGATCACGACTTGCACGATGACGGGAAGGTTGTCCCGGCGGGAAAACGCCGGCAGATCGTCCATCGGGGTCGGCATCCCAGTAGCCCTCGACCTGGCCGAACGCTGGAACCTGGAGCATGACCCTCGGCTTAATCCATGATTACGCGAAACATGGAATAGCGACGCAGGCGCGCCGGCAGCCGCTCCGCTCGCTGTCTGCTGAACTTGCAAGTTCGTGCTAGACTTCCTTGAATGGCGACGATGACTGTCACGGAACTTAACCGGAACATTTCTGCGGCGCTTCGGCTCGCGGACCGCGAGGATCTTGTCATTGAGCGGGGAGGAAGGCCGACCTACAAGGTCACGCGCATTCCCCAGGATGATCCCGTGGAGCGGGCGGTGGAGGCAGGCCGGGCTACGCGTGTCACCCCGACCCTCATGCCTCTGGTGCCCCGGCGTGTCGCGGGTGTTTCATCGGCAGATGCGCTTGCCGAGGCGCGAGGTCGCCGATGAACGCGGCGGCCGGCATCAAGGTGATCGACACCTCGGTTGTCCTCGCCGCAAGCCTCGACGGGTCGATGGCGGCCGCCCGGTTCATCGAGTCGTGCGCCAGGGCTGATGTCACCCTCGCGGCGTCGCGTTTCATGCCGCTGGAGGCAACCCACGTCGTCAAGAATCTCGGAGCGGATGCGAGCGACCTTGACCAGTACTTTTCGCACATCTCGCTGTGGCTGTCCGTTGACGACGCCTTGATGGTCGAGGCCACGCGCTTGTCGGGGCCGGTTCGAGGCGCCGATGCGATTCACGTCGCCGCGACGCTCCGCATCGCAGGCCCAACCGTCGAGTTCTTGACCCATGATCGGCAGCAGGCAGCAGGCGCTCAGGAGGAAGGGTTGGAGGTGTTCGACCCGGTGATAGACGACACGAGCGGAATGCTTGCTGCCAAGCGGGCCGAGCCGCCCAGACCGGTCCGCCGCCCGTGAACCAGCGAAAACCGGGTCAGCGAAGGGCGCGGGACAGGACCAAGGCGAGGGACGTCATCGTGCGCAGGCCAGCGGGGGGTCGCGCTTACCATCTGCCAGCCTGGGGCCCCCACCAACGTCGCAGGGGCGGGAGGTCGACCAGCCCGGGGTCCGGCGGAGGATCCGACTCGCCGTCATCCTCGTCCCACCGGCGGCCGTACTGATCAGGGATCTGACCCCAACCCCAATACGGCAGCGGCTTATCTGGGACGATGCCAAGGCTTTCGAGCGGGTCGATCCGTTTCTCGTCGACCGTGCACAGGTGATCCCATCCATCTCCGAAGTCGAATTCGAACACGAACTGTTCGCCGGCCTGCAAGCACCCCAGAGTCGTGGCGCTGTCGTCTTCGAGCTCGTAGTCGCAGTCTTCAATCCAGAGCGTGCAGCCGATTTTTCGTCCGTTCGCCAGGGTGAACTCGTGCAGATGGCTGCGGTCCCAGCGGGCGAACGCATCGTTGATGGAGGTGGCGAGGTCGGCGAAGGTGTGTCTGCGAGCTGCCGCGAAGATCCTTCCCGGACGCGGCCACAGACTACCGCCACGCCCACAGACGAGTTCAACACGAATCGACAACCAGGTCTTCGCCACCCCTGAAGTATGGCGCACTCGGGCAAGGCCGCGGGCAGGGACCGCAGCGACGCGCCTTGGAGTCGGCGGATGTCCGAATGATCGGGACATAGGGACGGGGTGAGGTGGTCTATGTCCTAATCATTAGGACATAAGGACAAGCTGGGCCAGTTTTGCGACGGCACCAGGGGCTGGAGTGGTGGGGGTGCACCCCACTGTCCCGCGCCGAGGCGGCCAGTTGTCACCTGGGGAGGCGGCCAGTTGTCACCTAGGCACGAGAGACAACCAGGTCTTCGCCGCCACCGAAACGTGGCGTATCCGGGCTCGTCGGGAGGTAGTAGCGTGCAGGGATGGCGACCCTACCGTTTTCGCTCCGTGTTATTGCCGCTGGGGCTGCGCTTGCTGTGTCCGCGCCGTTCCCTGGTCCTGCCGCAGCGGACGCCGCTCGAGCGCTCGCGGAATCCCCGATGGGTGCGACGCTGGTCGGTCAAGTCTTGGACGCCCAGGGGAACCCGGTGACCTCTGGGTTCGTTCTGGTCTTCGACTTCAAGGGCCATCATGCAAAGACGATCACGCCGGTGGGCAGCGCCGCGATCTCTGAGCAGGGGACCTACCAGCTTTCGGGACTCGAGCCAGGTGCCAAGCACTACGTGGGGGCAGCGGCACCAGGGCACCTGGTCACGTGGGTGACGGGCCGCGCGGGCAACCATCCCTGGTTCTCGTCTCCCCAAGCGGGTGCGACGAGGACCGGGGCCGAGGGCACGACCACCACGGTCAAGACCATCACCCTGCAAAAAGGTGGGAGAACCATCACGGGCAAGATCGCAGGGCATAAGCCGAACGATGACGTCATCGCCGAAGCCTGCATGCACACGCCCTCGCCCGGTGGACAGTACTTTTACTATGGGAAGTCTGGCGTTGGCTATTGCTACCGAGGGTATGTCTGGCCGGACGGTAGGTATGCCATCCATGGGGTTTCCGCCTCGGTGGCCCAGGTGATGGTGGCGTCGAGCCGGGCAGCTCGCATCAAAGTTGTGACCGCCTGGGGGACGCCGGTCGGCGGGGTCGTGAAGGCTAACTTCGCGGCGTTGGCTCGGACGGCACCTC
>WQYN01000228.1 GCA_009781225.1 Micrococcales bacterium
GAAAGCGTGGCCAGCGACCAGGGCACAGACCGCGTCGACCACCATCGCGACGGCGTAGAGCACCGGCACGACGCTGGGGCGCGCCACCTCAGCGCGAACCAAGTGAACCCCGAGAACGGCGAAGGTCGAGAACCCGGCCGTCGCTGTCATCGTGAATGCGAGATAGCGCCAGAACAGAGGCGGCAGAGGATCCACCACCGCCCGAAACCGTGAGCCCGCCGCGGGTTCCCCAGCCCCCGACCCCACCCCAGACCCCACCCCTAACTCCCCCACCCCAGACCCCACCCCTAACTCCCCCACCCCAGACCCGCCCGCCGCGGGGGACTCCGGTGGGAGATCGGACGAGTCGGGGGACGCCGTGGCGCGCTCGAAGACGGCGGGGTCGGGGATCTGGCGGCGCAGGCGGATCAGTAGGGCGATCGCTGCGGCGCCGGGGAGGGCGAGCATCGCGAAGGACGGGGCAAAAGAGCTGGTCAAGGAGAAGACGAAGGCGACGGCGAGGGGTCCGAGGGTCGCGCCGACCTGGTCGAGGACTTCATGGACAGCGAAGCCCTTGCCGCGGCCGATACCGCTGGTGGCATGCGCAAGCATCGCGTCGCGCGAAGGGGTGCGCAGCGCCTTCCCGGCGCGCTCGCAAATGAGCAAGGCGGCGCCGACCCACAGGACGGGAGTCAGGCCCAGAAGCGGGACGCTGACCGCGGTCATCGCGTATCCGCCGATCGCGAGCGGCCAGTAGGCCCTGGTGGAGTCGGCGAGTGGGCCGGAGAACAGGCGTCCGATCAGGGCTGTCGCTTCTCCTACACCGCTGATGATGCCAACGGTGGCAGCGGAAGCACCCAACGAGAGGAGGTAGGGGCCAGTGATGGAACGAGCGCCCTCGTAGACGACGTCGGCGAGAAGGCTGACAGTGCCCCACCACACGACAAAACGCCACGGACTCATGGGGCTTTCGGTCTCCACGGCGGCGTCCTCAGCAGGGGTCGACAGGCGGCTGTGGGCGGGCGCGTAGGGCCGCCAGCGCTGCCTCGACGTCCTCAGTCATCTGGTCGACGAGGGCATCGGGCGTGGCGAACCTCAGAGTTCGGCGCAGGCGCACGGTGAAGTCGCAGGCCACGACCTCGCCGTAGAGGTCAAGATCGGTGCGGCCGATCGCATGCGCCTCGACCCGGCGGTCACGCCCCCCGAAGGTGGGGTTGGTCCCCACCGAGATCGCCGCCGGGAGTGGGCAGGCGCCAAGGGGCGGGACGTGAAGCCAGCCTGCGTAGAGACCGTCGGCGGGGATCATGCCGCCCACGGGGGTGCCAAGGTTGGCGGTTGGGAAACCCAGGGCGCGGCCGCGACCATCGCCGACGATGACGCGAGCGCTCACGCGGTGGGCTCGGCCCAGGATCAGGGCCGCCTCTTCGAGGTCACCCTGGGCGAGCAGGGCCCGGACGTGAGTAGATGACCAGCGGCGAGATTCGCTGCCTGGGGAGGGTCCGACATCGTTCACCGTGTGGACCTCGAAGCCTAGGCGCGTCGCCAGCGTGCGCAGCGTGGTGAGATCTCCGGCGTTTCCTCGCCCAAAACGCAGGTCATTGCCGACGATGACGGCCCTCGCGCCGAGCGTGTTGGCCAAGACCTTGGTGGCGAAACCCTCGGCGGAAGTAGCGGCAAACGCGGCGGTGTAGGGAATGACGAGAGTGGCGTCAATGCCCAGGGCCTCGATGAGGTCAAGCCGGTAGTCGAGCGGGGCGATCGCCTCGGCGGCCTGGTCGGGGTGATGGACGGTCGAGGGGTGCGGGTCGAAGGTCACGGCCACGGCCTGGGCGCGGTGAGCGCGAGCCTGGGCAACGACCTGACGCAGCACCTGCTGGTGCCCGCGGTGGACACCGTCAAAGATGCCGAAAGCGACCACGCTGGGCCCGAAGCCCGCTGGCACACTGTCGAGCCCTGTCCACCGCAACACGAAAACCATCTTAGGGATCAGGAGGATCTGCTCCCGGACTGTGTGGCGGTGGCAGCCACGTGGCAACTGGCATCGGTGTCTATGACGGTGGCAACGGTGGCAGGACCTCGCGGGCTGGGTTCCCGCCGGACTGGGGAGTGGTTTCGTTGGTTTTGGGGGGGTCAAATTCAACGAGACCGCTCCCTAGTTTGAGGAGGGGAGGCTGAGCGCCCGGGGTAGTGGGGCTGACAGCGCGCACGTGGGGCGGGTGAGTGGAGGGGGGTGGGTCCGGATGGGTCCGGGTGGGGGAATTGGGGCAGGATCGGGGATGATGGTGGGTATGGATGAACAGAACCTGGTGGAACGCGGGGCCAATCGATCGCAGCGACCGCAATCTCGGGCCTTTAGGGAATTCATTGCTGGACAGTGGGGGGAGGCTGAGCCGCTGGTGCTCGAGGAAGACCCAGGGGCATCGTTTGCGCAGGTCAGGAGGGCACGCCTGGGGGCGCAGTTCGCCGGAGAGCGGCTCGTCATTCCAGCGGGGGCGCTGAAGACGCGGTCCAACGACACGGACTACCGGTTCCGGCCGCACACTGCCTTTGCGCATCTCACGGGTCTGGGGATGGACTTCGAGCCCGATGCGGTGCTCGTGCTGCATCCGATCGGGGAAGAGGAAGCGGACGCTGGGGAGGGACTGGCGACCATCGCCGCTGAGGACGCTCCGTCATCGTGCGCACCGACACACGAGGCGATCCTCTACGTGCGGCCACCGTCGGGCAAGGACTCGCCCGAGTTCTACGCGGACTTGAGGTACGGCGAGTTCTGGGTGGGGCGGCGGCCCAGCCTTGAGGAGGTCGAGCTGCTCGGCGGCATCCGGACCGCCCACCTCGACACGCTGCGCGACGCCCTGGCGAAGGATGCGGGCGAGGGCC
>WQYN01000229.1 GCA_009781225.1 Micrococcales bacterium
ACGCGGCCCACCGGCAAGAACCCCGGCGCAGCTCCCACCCCTGGGACCAGTCGAAGACTTCCGAGGTGTGCTACATTTAGCTTGTCGACTACATTTAGCTTCGGAACGGAGTCGTTATGAATCTCGTCCCCTTCACCAACCCCTACCGGCCCGGAGCAGGGCACATGCCCCCCTACCTCGCCGGGCGCGCCGCCGAGTACGACGAGTTCGAGCGACTGCTCGCCCAGGACGACATCCTCGACAACCTGATCCTGACGGGCCTGCGCGGTGTTGGCAAGACCGTGTTATTGGAGACCCTGCGCCCTCGCGCCCAACGCCAAGGCTGGCTTTGGGTCGGTGCAGACCTATCGGAGTCGGCAAGCGTGACCGAGGAGAGCCTGGCGATCCGCATCATCACGGATCTGGCGGTGGTGACCAGCAGCTTCACGGTCACGACCCCGCCAACCGTGCCAACGGGATTCTCGGCCGAGCCCCTCCAAGACGTCGAAGTCGCCCTTGGCTATGACGTGCTCAAGCGGGTCTATGACTCGACACCCGGGCTGGTGTCCGACAAGCTGCGCACCGTCTTGGAGCTCGCGCATGCCTGCCTCTCCAGTGCCAACCAAGGGCGCCTCATCTTCGCCTACGACGAGGCCCAGAACCTCGCCGACGGTGTCACTCGCGACCAGTTTCCTCTGTCACTGCTCCTTGACGTCTTCCAATCAATTCAGCGCCGAGGCGTTCCCTTCATGCTCGTCCTTGCGGGCCTCCCCACGCTCTTCGGCAAACTCGTCGATGCCCGCACCTACGCCGAGCGAATGTTCCGCGTGGTCACCCTCGGACGCCTCAGCGAGGACGAGAGTCGCGAGGCCATCGTCAAACCGGTAGAGTCCGCGAACTGCCCAGTCCGCCTCGACGAGGCATCAATCTCCACGATCTGTCGCGAATCAGGCGGCTATCCCTACTTCATTCAGTTCATCTGCCGCGAGGCCTACGACGTCTTCGCGCAGGGCCGTGCCCGCGTCCCAATCGACGCGATCCAACGCAAGCTGGACACCGACTTCTTCGCCGGCCGATGGGCCCGTGTCACCGACCGACAACGACAACTGCTCTACGTCGCCGCGCAATCCGAAGCGCCCGACGAGGAGTTCACGGTCCAAGAGATCGTCGCCCGGTCCCAGGAACTGCTGGAAAAAGGCTTTTCACCCAGCCACGTATCGCAGATGCTCGGCGGGCTCGCCGACCACGGCCTGGTGTACAAGAACCGATTCGGCAAGTACTCGTTCGCAGTGCCCCACCTCGGCCGGTTTATCCTCAGGAACTTCACGGCGCCGGAGGTCAACTCAGATCCGCCGCGGGAGTGATCACCGCCAGACCTCACTCGCGTTCGCTCCCCAGCAACCACACATCTCAGAAGCCGACGATCCCCCGTGTTACTGCCAGCATTGGGCGGTTGCAGACCAGTGTCGCCCGGAAGCCTCGTCCGCCAGGACAGGGTCGGCGAAGGAGCAGCATCGGTCCACAAGGTCTTGGAGAGTCTCGAACGATGCGTCTTCGAGCTGTTGCTTGCGCCCACGCATTCTTCAGCCTCCACAAGACTCCCGAGGGAGTCGGCTGATGCCAGGTCAATATCCCTGGTGGGGCGGCGGGCAGAGAAAGCGGCCATAAGGACACCGCCTTTGAGGACAAGCTGATCTGCGTACTTTGAGGCGGACAGGCGGGCGAGGAAACCTTCGAGTGCGTACAGCGCGAAGTACTCGCCGACGTCTCGACCCCTTGACTTGGCTAGATTCCTCAGATCGTTGTAGGCACGGCCCGAGGCCGTGTCGCGAGGCGGCGCGGGGTTCACGCCAGGATCTCCAGCGCCGTGCGGATGGCAGGTCCCGCCTTGGGGAAAGGTATTGCCGCCTCCAGAAGCCGACTTGGGTAGTTGCCGCTGAGCCGGAGCCAGCGCTTGAGCGCGACGATGGCTGTTTCTTTGCCCGCGAGGTGAGCCAGTCTGAAGCAGTCGATGATTGTCCGCTCTGCCGAGTAGCAGAACAGCTCTACTTCAGGCTCAAGCGGTTGCCGTCCGATGAGGAAGGTGGCCGGGTCGAAGCTGCGCCAGACGACGTGGGCAAACCCAGCCGGACGGCGGGTGCCGCGGGGAAGCGCGATGTCCGTCGCAGGTGGAATGGCGTCACTCAAACCGTGACAGACGAGGGCGCTGGTCAGGCACATCGTGGCCAAGGGGTGGAGGGTCGTGGCGGCGGCTAGTGATGCCAGTGACGGGTCAAGCGCCTCCGTCTTCACAAAGACCCCTCGCCCAATCCGCTCGATATGTCCGTCTCCGATTCCCCGATAGACCTGGTCTTTCCCAACACCGGCTCGGCGGGCAACGGCGAGCGTGAACGCTGTGGGCAGTGTACCCACCATCCGGAATCCTCCTAACTGTCTACACGTGAAGCTTACCTGTAAGCAGATAGGAACGCAAGGCCCGGGACAGCACCGCCCGGTCGTCAGTGGACCTCTCGACTGGATCGTCGCGCGTCGGTGCCGCGAGGTCGGGGTTGTCCCACCGCCGAATCTCATGAAGATACTCATCGTCGGGGCGTTGCGCTGCCGCAGCTCGGTGCAACTTACTTTGGTTCTTCTCGCTGATCGAAGGGCCATCGAATCCCCGACATCATCCGTTGGGCATGGAATCGGCGCTCGCCACCCGCGCCCCCGCAACCCGCGCCTCCCAGCGCGAAGTCGTTTCGTCATCGGCCGCAATCGCGGGGAGATTGTCGGGAGTGACGCGGCCCACCGGCAAGAACCCCGGCGCAGCTCCCACCCCTGGGACCAG
>WQYN01000230.1 GCA_009781225.1 Micrococcales bacterium
ATCCCCACGCACGCCGGCCACCACCCCGCCACCCCCAGCGGGGGCCGGACCCTGAGTCGTCGAGTGCATCGTCACACCCCTAGCGTACACACGTTCCCCTTTGTCGTCAAATCGCCCGCCCTCGCAACACACCCACTCCCCAAACTCTCTACCTCACGTATCATTCCTATCACGCACCACGGACACGACCCGAGCGTCCCGCCACCACCTCCGCTGTCAACCCCCACCACCACGCGCAACCGCACTTATACACACCTCGCAGAACACCAGAAGACACCGCTGCTCAACCCAACGCCCACCATCAGACAGTGCAGCACCCCCCGAGCGTCACCACCAAGCCCACGCCCCACCCCCTCCCCAAACCCACCCCCTCCCCAAACCCAACCCCTGTGACAGTGCCCACTTCCCCTGTACTTGTGCCCACTGCTCCAGGCGAGTCCAGCGCAAACGCGCCAACCTCTCCCACCCAACCCCACGGACCCAGCCACGACCAGGCGATCCAAGCGCGAACGTGCCGGTCTTCTCCCACCCGCACCACGGACCCGACCACCACCCAAGCTGTACCACTGTCCCGATGCCGTGACCTGCCTTTTGGTCACGGCGATTTTGTAACGCGACCCGGCACGTCGGCGCGCGACTATCACAGCGTTAGCGAGCCGTTCAGGCACGGGCGCGCGACTCCCTACGAGTCCGGCGCGCTCTCCCATTCCGCGCACGATGACGGCACACCCCACGCGCTCTCAGCTCCAGTTCACCCGTTCAGCAGTTGGGATACACGTTGGTGGGACACACCAACAAGAGCCCCCGAGTCCCGCACAGAAACCCCGGCGTCGCGCAGCACCCGCAACGTGGCCAGTCGTTCGGTTTCGAACCTGGTACGTCCAGCTTCCAGGGCCTTTCGCTCGGCAACGAACTTCTCCCACACACCCTGGCCTTCTTCCCCCACGACGTCTGACAGGTCCCAAACCAAGTCGAACGACTCATCGTCCTGGTCGTAGAACCCTGCCAGGAAGTCGCGCACCTCGAGCTCAAGCTCGGACAGCCGCCCGGTCTCGGTCGCTGCACCAGGCACCCCGACCACATCCGCGACCCACCACTTGCCCTCGCGGAACACCCTCACCGTGATCCTCACTTGTCCAACCACCCTTCTCCTAGTAGCCCCTCGAGCGCCTGTTCGTTCGACCTAGTGACATGCTGTGATTGCTGCCCCGCGTGCCCGGTCAGGACGATCCGCCCGACCTCTCTCCCGCCATCGAGCACCGCCCAAATGGTGTGGGAACCCTTTCCGCGCCTCGGCAGTTGCTCAACGGTGTACCCGAGCCGCCGCGCATGGAGCCGGACGGCTGCCAGCACCTGCCTCGCCGACCGAGTCCCGTTGACCATCTTCTGAGTCTAGTCACCTAGACGTACAGGTGTCTAGTCGGCTGGACTCGGCTGAGTCTGTGCGCACTCACGTCCCGCACCAAAACCCCGGCGTCGCGCAGCACCCGCAACGTTGCCGCCGGTCGGTCTCGGGCCCCCTCTCGTGGTTGGATTCTGAACTATGGAGACCGCCGTTGTGTTTGCTTCCCGGCACGGGACCACCGCTGAGGTCGCCGGGCTTCTCGCTACCGAGTTGGGGCCGGGGTCTGTGACCTGCGACCTCGCGGACGGCCCGCCCGACCTCTCCCGGTACGACGCCATCGTGTTCGGGACCCCCATCTACGCGGGAAAGCCGCGGCCCGAGCTCGGGCGCTTCCTTGGCCAGGCGAATCTGGAGGGGAAGCGGATCGGCCTGTTCGTCTGCGGAATGGAGGTCGACCCGACGAAGCGAGCTGCCGAGATGAGCGCCGCCTTCCCTCCCGACCTTGCTGCCCGCGCGACAACCATCGCATTCCTCGGTGGACGGTTCCGGTTCGACCTCATGAACGCGGCAGAACGATTCATCATCGGTCGCATCGCCAAGACCAAGGTCAACCAGGACGCGATAGATCGCGACGCCATCGTCCGTTTCGCGCAAGACTTCCGCGAGTAAGGGGTGTCGCCTCACCCACAACGAGAGCGGCCGTGACGCCCGCCCCTCTTCAGCATCCCGCGCACGATGACGGCACAACCCTCGCGCTGTCTGCCTTGCGTGTCGTTGTGGCAGACAATTGGCTGCTGGCTCTGCGGGCTTGTGCGCTGGGCGTGTAGGTTTGCCCTCGGCTCCGGTGATCGGGCTTTTTGCTCCGGTGATCGGGCTTCTTGCCCCACCGACTGTGACGAAGCGATCCGGGGATCTTGCTGTCAGGCTTCCATGTACTGGCGCTTCGTCACAGTCGGGGAGTCAGTGGGGGGCGGGGCCGGGGTCCCACCCCCCGTGTGCAGGGGCAGTAGTCATTCGTGTCGATTACCCCCACCAGTATATTGACATCGCGAGTCATCGCCTCTGCCAACCCCTCTGCGTCCGGACTCTGGACCGCACCGTCGCTGAGCAGGGAGGTTAGGAGGTGCGGGATTGGGCTTTGCGGGCTACTCGGCGGAGCTTGCGGGGGCTGGTGGGGCGGAGGCCTAGGTCTTCTTCGGACCAGTCCTCGTCGGGGAAGAGAGTGGGGCGCTGGCCATCCTCGTTAACCTCGCCGTAGGCGCCGGGCGCGGGGCGGCGGGAGCGGCGGGGTGGGGCCACCCCGGGGGCCATGCGCCGTGTGGAAATGAGAAATCCGGTGTGCCCGACCATCCGGTGCTCGGGCCGGACCGCCAGGCCTTCGAGGTGCCAGCCACGGACCATGTTTTCCCAGGCCGTGGGCTCGGTGAAGAATCCGCTGTTGCGGAGGGCTTC
>WQYN01000231.1 GCA_009781225.1 Micrococcales bacterium
ACGTTGGCGGCTCACCTGCCCCCGTGGTCTTCCGCCACGGTCCGGTCGATCCCAGCCAGACACGGCTCACCTCGACCACCGGTAGCGCCATCAAGAAGCCGAACGGGATCGAGTGGCACGACGCGATCGTGACGCTTCGCGACGCGTGGGGCAACCTCGTCAACTCCGTGACCGACCAGGTCAACGTCACTTTGACGCTGACCGGCGCCGGCGCGACGGCTGCCTCGGGCTTCCCGTTGACCGGAAAGACCACCGACGGCGTGTTCACCGCCCGGATCGTCTCCGCAAGCCCGGTGGCGGCAAAGGTGACCGGCATGGCCGGTGGGAACCAGATTCTCACGAGCTCCGGCACTCAGGCCGTGCTGAACCCGACCTTCGACTGGGACTCCGGACCCTGTGACGATCCTTCCAAGACATGGTTCACGCTCAACCCTGCCGGCCCGATTGTGGCGGGCCAGGGTGCCTACACCGTGACAGCCCACCTCGCTCAGTGCGACGGGACGCTGATGACCGGAGTGGAATCGCGGATCTCCGCGGTCGCCCCGGATGCGGCCAACCCTGGTACTACCTATGCCGCCGCCGTGACCGAGTTCACGCCGACTGGCATCGCCGGCGAGTATTCCGCCGAGATCACCTCCCTCAAGGCTGGAACCAAGCAGGTGTCCGTCGCCTGGGATGCCGCCTTGACCACCAAGCAGGACATCAAGCCCAAGAATCCGCCGGCGCGGACCACGGTCGTCTTCACCGCCAGCCCCGTCGTGGACTGGAACGCCTCGCACTTCAACGTGTCGTTGGGTGACAAGACGGCTGATGGGACGGCACAGCACACGGCAACTGTGACTCTCCAGGATGCCAACGCCAACCCGATTCTCGACGCCGGAAACAGGATTCACGCCTCTTCGGTCCTCCTGGCCACTGCCCAGCCGAACGTAGCGACCATTGGTTCCTTCGAGCCGACCGGGACTCCGGGCGTCTACGCCGCAGCCATCACCTCGCTGTTGGCCGGAACCCACCAGGTCACGGTCACCGTGGACAAGGTTCCCTCCTCGCAGGGTTCGGATACTGCTCCTCTGGCCCCGGGTGGAAACCGTGACGCGGTCTTCGTGGCCGGTGCCGCTGGTTGGGCCAAGCTCACGGTGACGCCGAGCGGCTCCCAGCCCGTGGGGACTGGTTCCTTCACGCTCAGCGTCCAGGTGCTCGATCGCGCCAACGGCAACCCCGTCTCGGGTGCTTCGGTTGGTTTCGCCATTCCGAGCGCCGTCATGGGCCAGCCTGCTCTCGGAGCAGCCTCCGCCCTGACCAACGCCTCAGGGATCGCCCAGACCACCGTGACCTCAACCAAGTCAGGGGCCTTCCCGGTCCAGGCGACCGTTGCCGGTCTTACGGTGGTCGGCTCCGGCACCGAGTCCGTGACCTTCACCCCCGGCGCCGTTGATCTCACGGGCTCTCGCCTGTGGACCGATGACACCGGCGCTCGCCTGGCCAACGGCATCGCCTACTTCACGGTGCGGGCACGCATCGTGGACTCCTACGGCAACCCCGTGCCAGGAACGCTTCTCTCCTTTGCTGCCAACGGCTCGGGTCAGGTGACCTCGACCGATCCGACGAGCGCGCAGACCAACGCCGATGGCGAGGTCTCCGCTCGGGTCGTCGGCAACAGCCCCGGAGCCTCGACCGTGACGGCAAAGGCTCAGACGGCGTCCGGCATGCAGAACCTCGTCGACGTCCTGGGCGTTCCCCAGCAGGTGGCGCTCATGTTCGTCGCCGGCACCGTGGACCAGGGCAACTCCTTCTTCACCCTGCCGACCGCCCCCGGTTCCAAGGTGGCCGGAAACGACGCTGATCCTCACAAGGTCGTCGCCTGGCTTTACGATGCGGCGGGCAAGCCCATTGACCTCTGCCTCGACGCTCAGGGCAAGCCGTCAACCTGCCAGTTCAGCGACCTCCTCGCAACGGCCGGTGGCCCCGAAGGCGCCGCTGTTGTCTCCGGTTTCCGCAAGGCGACCGCCGATGAGGTGGCTCCGAGCCAGCTCGACGGATCCCAGTACACGGCCCTCATCACCTCGAAGACCGCTGGCTCCAAGGTCGTTGTTCCCTCCTACGCCGGAATCACCCTGAACGCCCGTCCGTCGAATCCGACCTCGGTGTTGTTCGTTGCCGGTGACCCGAGCCAAGCCACCTCGAGCTTCACCGTCTCCCAGACGGCGAACGTCGTGGCGAACGGAACCGACACCCAGACGGCCACCATCACGATCAAGGACGCCAACGGCAATGGCGTGCCGGGCCTCAGCTCCGCGCTTCAGGTCACCGCACCGCCGGCAGTCGCTGGTCCCGTCCAGCTGGTTGACGGCCAGGTTGGCGTCTACAAGGTCGCCTTGACCTCGACCGTGGCAGGCGCCCATGCGGTTTCCGTGACGCTCACGACACCGAGTGGCCCGATGAACATCTCGGTCAGCGGCAGTCGCGACGCGGTCTTCGTGGCCGGCGCGCCCTCTGCTTCGAAGTCCAAGCTCGTGGTCGCCCCGACCACCCAAGAGGTCTCCAAGAACATGACGGCGACGATCACGCTGCGCGACGCCTTCTCCAACCTCGTGGCGGCCGGACACTCGATCGATCTGACCCTCGTTCCGACCCCGGGCTCGCCTGGCGTCGGCAACTCCTGGTCTCCCAAGACCGATGCCCAGGGCCAGGCTGTCGTCACCTTCACCTCCTACAAGGCCAGCACCTACACGGTGCACGCCGCGATCGCTGCCACGAGCCTTGAGGTCACC
>WQYN01000232.1 GCA_009781225.1 Micrococcales bacterium
ACCATTTCGGGACCTACCCCGCAGGAGGCGGTGCGTCGCGTCGACGCGGTGACCAGGGCGTACCTCGCCTTTCGCGCCCAGCAGTACAACGCCCAGAACGATGCGGTGGTCTCGGCGACCGACAAGCAGATCGCCAGGCTCCAGACTCAGGTCAATCACCTGACCAAGGAGATCAACGGCGCGCCGGCGTCGCGTGGGGAGCTGCTCACCAACCTGATCGGTCAACGTTCGACTCTGGAGACACAGATCACGGGGCTGCAGCAGACGGTGCAGACCGACAACGTGGGGGCCCTCTCCATCTCCCAGGGCAGCCGGGTGATCACCGAGGGAACGCTGGTGGCCACGTCAAAGAAGAAGGCCATGGTCATCGATGGCGCCTCGGGGATGATCGGCGGGCTCGGGACCGGACTTGTCCTGGTGATCCTGCAGGCGGTGCTGAGCGACAGGTTGTGGCGGCGCGAAGACATCGCCGGGGTGCTCGGAGTCCCCGTCGAGTTGAGTATCGCCCGCCCACGCCGCCGGCCGTGGCCCCGCCGCTCGATTGCCCGAGAGGCAGCCCGGCCAAAGCCGGCCCTGCAGAGCCTGGTGCATTTCTTACACGACCGGCTGAGCAAGGAAGGATCGCGCCGGGTCGGGATGGTGGTCGCCGTCGACGATGTCCGCCCGGCTGCCGCTGCTACTGCAGCCCTGGCGGGGCGGCTCTCCGCCAACGGCCGGGACGTGGTCGTCGTCGATGCCACCTCCGAGCGGACGCTGGCCAGGTCCTTTGGCCTTCGCAACGCGGGAGTCCGGCAGGTGCGGGTCGGTCGGAGCGACGAGATCACGATGGTCGCGCCTCCCAGGGCTTGGGAGACCTTTGAGGGCGACGACTGGTGGGACCGGATGCTGGACGGGCGGGCCAATGCCGACACGGTCCTCGTGGTAGCGACCGTGGATCCGGCGTACGGCGCTGGCCATCTCCGGCGCTGGGCGATCCAGTCCGTGGTCACCGTCACGGCCGGGCGTTGCACGGCGCAACGGGTCAACGTGGCCGCGGAACTGTTGGATGCAGCCGGGATCTCCGTAGCCTCCGCAGTGCTTCTCGACGCCGAGGCGAGTGACGAAAGCATCGGGTTCCCCGATCCGCAGGCATCGTATGCGGATCGCCAAAGGGACACCGTCTCGGGCGCGCAGGGGGCGCTCCCGGCAGCAGAACCCCGATGAGCGTCGTCGAACTTCCACAGCGGACGCGGCTGCGGTGGCCGTCTCCGGCGGTTGTTCGGGCAGCGGCGGAGACCAGACCCCGCACCGAGGCGTCCGTGCGAAGACGGCTCGGTTGGATCTGGGGTCTCCTCGTCCTGAACGTCATGCCCTATTCGGCGCGCTCGACGCTGGTCCCGATCCCGACCTCCGCCGGAAAGGCGCTCACACAGGGGGCGCTTGTCGTGGCACTGGTGCTGGCGGTGAGCATCAACCGCCGTGGCCTCCTACGGCCGAACCTGTTTCTGTTCCTGATGACGCTGCTGTGTGTGACCACCACGATGGTGAGCCTGCGCGGCTACTTCTCCTTCATCGGCTCGGACTATCGCTGCGTCCGGCTCCTCCTCATGGTCGCGATCCTGTGGCTCCTCACCCCTTGGTGGGGTCGCCGGGATCTTCTGCTGCTGCAGTTCCACCGTCGGATGATGCTGGTCGTCCTCCTGACCGTGATCGCCGGCATCGCGCTGTCGCCGGCGGCGGCCTTCGCCCAGGCCGGTGGCGGCCGTCTTGGGGGCACCATCTGGCCGATTCCCCCCACGCAGGTCGCCCACTACGCCGCCGTCCTTGTCGGCACCACCATCGTCGGTTGGTTCAGCGGCCTGTTGCGCGGGAAACGAGCCGTAGCGATTGTCAGCCTCGGCGTCGTCACCCTCCTCCTCACCCATACCCGTACCGCCCTGATCGCCATGCTCTTCGGCGTCCTCCTCGCAGCGCTCAGCCTCTTCTTCAGCCGGAAGCGGGTCCGCAAGGCCGCCGGCATCACCGTCGCCATCGTGGTGGTTGCAGGTCTGACCCTGTCGCCCTTTCTGAAGACCTGGTTCAACCGTGGCGAGACCGGACAGCTCGATCAGCTCTCGGGTCGAGCCGCCACCTGGTCTGCCCTCCTCGCCCAACCCCGTACGGGGTTCAACACCGCCTTCGGCTACGGCATATCGAACGATTCCTTTGACGGCCTCCCGATCGATTCGAGTTGGCTATCGACTTACCTGGACCAAGGGTTGGTCGGTGACATCCTCGACGGAGCCATGCTGTTGGTGCTCGTCACGACGGCCTGCATGAGCCCGCGCGGGCCGCGACGGGCCTTGGCGCTTTTCCTGGCGGGATACTGCATCGTCGCGTCCTACACCGAAACCGGACTGGGTGAGGCATCCCCGTACCTGCTCGACCTGACCGTGGCTATGGCGCTGTTAGCCACGCCGGCGACGCTCGCACTACCGAAGCTGGGAAACCGCGCCGCGCTCCCGGCTGTCACGACCATGGAATGATCAGTTCTGGCGGTGCCCAGGAGGGCTGAGAGGGGGCGGCGTGTTCAGACCGGTGCGTTGGAGTCGATGGTTCAGCGGAGTGGCGGTTGCGACCGCAATCTTCATGGTTGCGGCGCTGTTGGCCGCCATGGGTTCGCGATCGGTGGCAGTTCCCGGTCGCATCGTCGCGCCACGGACAATGACTGCGGCGAGCCGGCTCGCCGCCTCGTCTGCGCGGGGGTACTGGTTGGTGGCTGCGGATGGG
>WQYN01000233.1 GCA_009781225.1 Micrococcales bacterium
ACGGTGACCCCATCTCTGATCTGCGCATCTACTTCGACAACGTCGATTGCGCGGGCGATCCTGACGACGACTTCGAGTATCTTGACGTCTACGATCCCGATCACTACGGGAACGTCAACACCGACGCCGATGGCGACTTCGCCTTCTCCGGCTGGCTCGGCGAGTGCTACTTGATCACCGCTGCGCTCTATTGGGAAGACGTGATGATCACCATCGGCACGAGGACGGCCTACACCCACATCATCGGAGCCCCAGGGCTCACGGCAGCCGGTCTGGCGATCGCGATGACCGTTGACGCCGAGCCGACCTGGGGAGGGGGCCAATGGCTCAAGGTCGAAATCCCTGGCGCAGACCCGGGAACCGAGGTCTGGCTGATCGCAGAATACTCACCGGATGACTGGTGGCTGGAGGACATCTCCCAGGTGGGCATCGATCCCTCAGATCTCGACGATCCGACGGTCTTCGATTCTGTGGGTGGACTGCCACATCCAGACGAGACGGTCGTCTTTCAAACCTCGCCGGGGATGACCTACGCCCTGATCTACCTCGGGGACCAGACCTACTATCCGCAGCTCAATGGCGGCGTGGTTGTTGGTCCGGACTCCTTGTATCCGCTCGACGAGGACGACTTCGCCATCGCTGCCTTTGTTGCCCCAAATGATCCCGCCTTCGCGAAGATCAACCCGTTCCTGCGGGGGGCCTCGGCTACGGGCAAGGTGGTGCTCGCCAACGGCGAGGATGTCACCGACGCGCACATCCAGCCCTGGCGCTTCTCGGAGCATTCCGGGCAGTGGGTACCGGAGAACAGCGGAGTCTTTGCGCGAGCAGACGGGACCTTCACCGTGGGCGGTCTGACCCCTGGCCAGGAGTTCACGCTCTCCGTTGACCACCCGAACTATCAGACAACGTGGCTTGGTGACGTGTTTGGGCCTGACGTCCTATGGATGGAGTCGTTTGCGCTCTTCAACTCCGCGGCCTCGGGCGGGACAACGGCTGCGGGGACCATCACGCTCACCGAAGTTGGCAGCACAATCTCTGGCGCCTTCGATGGTTTCCCCGCCCCGGATATGTTCCTCGAGAACGCCGTCTGCGTTGGCAACGTCGAGACCAATTACAACGCCTGCGACTTTCCCACGGGAGATACCTACGCGGTGTCTGGACTCAGCCCGGGCGTCTACACCGTCCAGGGAGAGACCTTCGACATGGATTGGTGGGAGTCTCCGTACGGCGCCGAGGCACTGGTCGAAGTCGCGCACGGTGAGTCGGCGACAGCTGACCTCATGGCTGAGTACCGCGGAGGATGGGATCGGGAGTACTCCGAGACGCTGATTCGCGGCAAGGCTGCCATCGGGGAAACCCTCGAGGTTGAACCCACCGACTGGTCGAAGGCCCAATGGCCCACAGACCCGTGGACCTACGACACGACCTGGGTCAGGGGCGGGACGATTATCGGCACGGGTCCGGCGCGGACTCTCGACAAGTCCGATCTCGACAGTGAGGTCTTCACGGCGACTCTCGCGACGGCAGAGGACATGTGGCCGGATTGGTCAACCGCAGGAACCGGACGGGAAGTCGGCCTGGGGGCGGCTCCGCGCATCACGACGGTCCCCACCCTCAGCACAGCGACCCCATTGGTTGGAGAACCGATCACGGCCGATCCCGGTGTGTGGAGCCCGGCCGCTGACTCCGTGTCTTACCAGTGGTTCGCCGATGACGCGGCCATTCTCCGAGCCACCGATGCGACATACACTCCGACTGCGGAGGATCTCGGAAAAACCCTGTCCGTTAGCATGTTCGTACAGGCTGATGGCCACGAGAGCGCGACAGTAACCCTCCCGGCCAGGGAGAAGGTCGCTGAAAAGGCCATCGATGCTGACCCGCCGGTCGACCCGACTCCGCCGGTCGACCCGACTCCACCAGTCGACCCGACCCCGATCACACCTTCGCCGTTCAACCCCAACGTGACCGTGCCCTCCATCATCGCCCGGGTAAACGACACGCTGCGCGCCAGCACACCTGCCGGGGGTGCGAACGCCACCCACCAGTGGTATCGCGACGGCGTCCCGATCAAGGGAGCGACAGGGCCCACCTACAAGCTGACCACCAAGGATCTCGGCAAAGAGGTGACGTGCGTCACGAAGGTTGAGCGTTCGGGTTCCGAGGCGTCGAGCTACCTCTCGGCAAAGGCGAAGGTCGCTGAAGGCAAGCTTGCCTCGGTAAAGGCGAAGCTCAAGGGCACTGCGAAGGTCGGCAAGACCCTCAAGGCGCAGGCCACCACCAAGACTAAGAAGGTCAAGACCTCGGTCCAGTGGTACGTCGGTGGCAAGAAGGTCAAGGGCAAGGTCGGCAAGAAGGCCTCCTTCAAGCCGAAGGCCCGCGACAAGGGCAAGAAGATCTACGCCAAGGTCACGGTCAAGAAGGCCGGCTACCAGACCGTCACGAAGAAGACCAAGACCAAGACAATCCGCTGATCCCAGAAAGGCCCTGACAATGAGTTGCCACCGCAAGGCGGCAGCAGCCGTTGCGGCGCTCGGCATGATCCTCGCGGGACTGAGTGTCCCCGGGGCCCATGCCGAGCGCGGCGACGCGCCGCATCAGCCACACCTCGCCTACCAAGAACCCACGGCAGGTCCCCAACTCGACCCGACCGCCCCCGGCGTCAACCCACGCCGAATCGTGGCGATCCTTAAGAGCGGGAAGGCGAGTTCCGCCATCGTGCGCAGTTTG
>WQYN01000234.1 GCA_009781225.1 Micrococcales bacterium
GCGCGGTAGATCGGATTGAAGGAGTTGTTGTGCCAGATGTGCCACCCCACACCAAGCTTCGGATTCACCGACTTCACGCGGTCGTAGATCGCCTTCTGCGCCTCGCGCAGGCTCGACGTCCAAAAGCTCTCCCACGCCAGCAACTCGGGATACCGCAGCATCAGTCGCCATAGCTGCACATAATAGCCATCCGCTGGCCGCACGCCCTTCCGGCTTGCCAATACAAACTTCTCCAGTTCCAGAAACCCCTGCTTCGCACGCTCAGGATTGATCCCGCTCGCTCGCGCCTTCGCGTAACAGAACTCACAGAAGCAGGTCACCGTCGAAGGGTTCGGATGCCCGTGGCTTGCGCCGAGCATATTCGACAGGGCTCCCTGCCGCTCCGATCCCCACATGATGCCATCGATGTCATACGAGCGCGACCAGTCCTCCGCAATATCCTGAAGCCAGTTCTGATAGTTCGGATTGTTGAAGCACAGCGTCACCGCCTTCTTCCCTGAAAGCTCCACCTCCTGCAGCTTCTCCACGTTCGGCAGGTCGCGCCGAAAGACATCTTCGTACCAGCAGATCGTCTGCATCCCGCGCTTCTTCGCCTCAGGAATCACCTGCTCCAGCACATCGAATTCGCCCAGGTCAGGCGCGCGAAAGCTCTTGAACTCACTGTTCGCATAGTACTTCGCATTCACCTTCGTGTAGGCCCCGCCAAAGAACGTATCTGTGTCGTACGTCTGGTTGCCGTGATCGGGTAATGGCTGCCCTGGAACTTGCCGTCCCGCGATACCTCGGCCATAGGTAAAGGTTGCCACGAATAGTGTGTTGATCGCCGCGCTGTTCTGGCATTCCTCTAGGACCTTCGCGACTCCTTCGTCTGCAAACGACACCGCGCCAACCTGCAACCCAATCATCTTGTCCGGCTGTGGCGCCATCGAAAGCGCATCCGCATGACGAAGCGATGCCACTGCAACCGTTCCAGCGGCACTCTGAAGAAACGACCTGCGATTCATCATTCCACTCCTCACTTGTTGTGCAACCGATTCCAACTCGCCACGCAACAAACGGTCGTGGAGCCGCGGCGATCCGTTCGCATGCAAATCATGCTCGACAATCCTATCTGGAGTTCCCTCATCGAGGGTGGCGCCCGCTCGTGACGTTTGCCGCGGTTCGACTTCTGATCACGCCATGCGGCTCGACACTCTGCCGCTTTACCATATTCTGAGAGCCAGAGACTGAAAACTCCTGATGGCAAACCCTATCTCAATCCGAGGGCAGAGATCGATGCGAAAACTTCTGATTCTCGCTGATGACCTCTCGGGGGCAGCCGACTGCGCCAACGCATGCAGCAGTTCCGGCCTCAATGCCGTCGTCAGCTTCGAAGGTCTCGATGGAGATTTCGAAGGCGAGGTCCTCTCCATCGACTGCGACACTCGGCATCTTTCACCGGCTGAAGCCGCCGCCCGGGTTAGCCTCATCATGCAGGGTCCCCTGCTCCGACAGTCCGACCAGCTCCTCTTCAAAAAGGTCGACTCCACCCTACGTGGCAACGTCGGCTCCGAGCTGCGCGCCACCCTCGACGAGCGTCGCGCCGCCTCCGCCAACCGCATCGTCGCTGTCATGGCGCCCGCTTTTCCCGCCTGCGGACGCACCACCGTCGACGGATATCAGCTCCTCCACGGCGTCCCGCTCGACCAAACAGAAATCTGGCTCTACAACGGTCTCTCCGGCGTCGCCCATCTCCCCACTCTGCTTCGCCAGGCCGACCTCTCCACCTCGGTGCTCCCGCTCAGCCGTGTGCGCGGCGACCTGGCCTCGCTCCGTTCCACGATGCTCCAGCTTGCCACTCAGGCCGACGTCATCATCTGCGACGTCGAGACCGACGACGACCTCAGTGCCATCGCGCACGCCTCCTTCGCCCTCGGCCGCGAGACTATCTGGGCAGGCTCCGCCGGTCTCGCCTATCAGTTCCCCCACGCTGCCGGCTTCACCCCCTCCAGTCCACCCATTGAGCAGCCAAAGTTTTTTCCAGGCCCCACCCTCTTTGTCGTCGGCAGCATGTCCGGCGTTTCCCACCGCCAGGCGCGCAGGCTGGAGGACGCAACCCGCGTCACGCCGATTCACATCCTCCCCAGTGTCCTGCTGGAAGGCCCCTCTCAGCCCGAGTGGGGCGCCATCGCCGACCGCATCCATGCCTCGCTCCAGGCCGGCAACGACACCCTCGTCGTCCTCGATGCGAACAAACTGGTCGATCTGCACCAGCGCCGCCGACTAACCGACGCCCTCGGACTCATGCTCGCTCCTCACGCCCCCCTCGTCGGCGCCTTCGTCGCCACCGGCGGTGAGACCGCACGCGCCCTCCTCGACGGCTGGGGCATCGTCTCCCTCTTTCTGCTCGGCGAACTCGAGCGCGGCCTGCCCTTCTCCTTTGCCCGCATCGACGACCGCCCCCTTCCCCTGCTCACCAAGGCCGGGGGCTTCGGGAATGAGGAAACACTGGTCTCGTGCTGGCGCTTCTTGACCAGCCTGCTGGGTCAGCAGGGCTACTCCACCGTGAGGAAACTTCTATGACTCCCATCATCGCGGTCACCATGGGCGACGCCGCCGGCATCGGACCAGAGGTCATCGTCAAGGCCCTCACCCACCCAGAGGTCTATGCCGAGTGTCGTCCCGTCGTCATCGGCGATGCTGGTCGCCTCCGCCAAGCTCAGTCC
>WQYN01000235.1 GCA_009781225.1 Micrococcales bacterium
CGGCCACCACCCCGCCACCCCCAGCCGGGGCGGGACCCTGAGTCGTCGAGTGCGTCGTCACACCCCCAGTGTACACACGTTCGGGTTTGTCGTCAAGTCGCCGACCGCCCCGAATCCCGCCCACCCACCACCTTCTACCTCACACGTCATTCCTATCACACACCACGGACATCACCCCGACACCCTTCGCTGTCAAAGCCGACCACCTCGCACAACAGCAGTTACCCACACCCGCAACACCTAGAACAACAGCGCTGTCTGTCGGTGCTCATCGGGACACCCAAGGCCGAGACGGCTCAGCAAACCGGCCCTGTTGACCTCACACCCAGGTCACCACAAGAAGAGAAGCTGGCCCCTCGCCCGAAGGCGACGCTAGTTCTCGACTGACATGTCGGTGCCGATGTCGCCGATGTGCCAACCGATTGAGGCGGCCTTGGTCAGCACCACCTTGCCGGAGGAATCGGTGACCTTGACCTGGTAGTTCGACGACCCCACCTTGGTCCGGGTCAGGAGGAACCTCAGCTCGATGGGCACGACCTGGCCCGCCTTGACCGTGCGCTTGAAGATCTTGGACATCTTCCTGTCGGAGCCCGCGCGCATGTCGTGCTCGATGGTGTAGGTGCCGGCGTTGACGAACTTCAGCGAGGTCTGGACAACACCCACATCAGCGGTCGAGGAGTAGCTCATCTTGCTGAAGGACGGGCCCTTGGCGATGCTGACCTGCGCCGGGGGCACATACTTGGTCCACTTCGCGTACAGGGTCGTGGTGCCCTTGACGGTGTCGGTCGAGCGCCACGGATTGGTCAGGGCCTTGTTGCGGTACCAGCCGGCGAAGGTGAAGCCGGCTCGGCTGGGGGACTTGAGTGAGGGTTTCGAGCCCGCCGCCACAGTCTGGCTTCCTGGCCCCCCACTGCCGCCGTTGAGGACAAAGGAGATCTTGTACAACTTCGCCCAACCCGCGTAGGCCGTGCCCTTGAAGGCCGAGATCATTCCCGCTTCGCTGTAGATGGACCTCGTGGCGCCCTTGTTCCGATACCAGCCCTTGAAGACGTAGCCGGCGCGCGATGGCGGCCCTCGGTAAATCGACATGCCCTTGCCCGCCGTGATGGCTAGCTTCTTGAACCCGCCCGGGAAGCGGCCACCGTTCGCGACGAACTTCGTCGTAACAAGGGGCACCCACTTCGCGTAGAGGGTCATGTTGCCGGTCACGAGCCTTCCGGACACCGACTGCGAGGTCTTCGAGTCGAGGTACCAGCCGGCAAAGGCACGCTTCTTCTTTGTTGGCTTCGCCTTGGGCTGCGGGATCGTGGAGTCGTACTTGGCCTTGACCGAGGCCACCGCGCTTCCACCTTGGGAGTTGTAGGAGATGGTGTAGGTCTTCGCCTCCCACTTGCTGTACACGATCAGGTCGCGTATCGCCGTGTCACTGGAGAAGTTCCACGGCGCGGTGCAGGCACTGTTCTTGAACCAGCCGCGGAAGTCGTATCCCGTGCGGACCGGATCTCCAGGCCGCGTGAGCCGGTCTCCGAAGTAGGTGTTGACGGACACGTCGCGGGCGTTCCCACCCCCCTTGAAGACGGCCACGACAGGCTCGCCCCGCCATCGGGCGTAGAGCGTCATGGTGCTCGTCACCTTGTCGGTGAGCAGGTTCCACGGTCTGGTGCACGCCGCGTCGGCGCACCAGCCGATGTGCGTGTAGCCCTCCCGGAAAGGTGCCGGGATCCACCAATGCTCCAGGGACTCACCGTATGGCACCGTGATGCCCGGGTCAGACGCCCAGCCTCCGTTGCCGTTGATCGTCACGACGTAGGATCTTTCGCTCCAATTCGCCCTTAGAGCGAGGTCCCTGTCGACGATCTCGGAGAAATCCCAACTCGTCTCAACGGGATAGTAACCTCCGTCGTCGTATACCCAGTTTTCGAGGTAGTAGCCCGGCTTCACGGGATCACTAGGCCTCACGGCCTTCCCACCGACGGCAACCGCCTGCGACGGGGGCGTGGGGCTGCCGCCGCGCGCGTCGAAGGTCACCGTGAATGATGTGGCGAACCGCCCCTCCAGCGTTCCAGGAACGGCTACGTCGTACCTGTACCTCGAATCCAGGGAGACGCGAGTCCCCTCGAAGTACCAGCCAACAAATCGGTAGCCGGTGTCCGCCCACTCCTCCACCTCCAGGTAGCTCCCCACAGCGAGGGTGCGCGACGCCGACTGACCTGCGGTGAGGTACGCCCACCCCCCGACCTGGATCTCCACCCTTCCACCAACGCCGGCCTTCACCACAATCTGCACGTCCGCCGAGACCGATTGGGGAACCGACGCGCCCCGCACAGCCGCAGGCGCCACCCGCACAGCAGCAGGTGCCACCCCCACCGCCGCAGGCGCCACCCGCCCCGTCTCCACTCCCCCAAAAGCCCCAGCCCCAGCCGGAACCAGCACCGCCGACAAGCCGACAGCCACCGTCAGACAAACGATCCTTCGCGCGGACATGGCAACAGACACAGGAGGACTCCCTTCGCCAGTGTGTGAGGCTTGGCCCTGGCATGGGCCACACTCGCCCCTCTCCCGCCCGCCAGCGTAGTAGGTCACGCACGCCCCCCGCACCCGCTTCCAGATTGGGTGGTGACCCCACCCCCAACACGAGCACCCGACCCGCCCGCCCCACCCCCAACACGAGCTCCCGACCCGCCCGCCCCACCCCCCACACGAGC
>WQYN01000236.1 GCA_009781225.1 Micrococcales bacterium
AAGGCGAAGCTGTCGTTCCAGTGGTACCGCAACGGCAAGGCCATCGCCAAGGCCACCAAGGCCACCTACACCGTTAAGGCCACAGACAAGGGCGCCAAGCTCACCGTCAAGGTCACCGGCAAGAAGGCTGGCTACGCCACCAAGACCAAGACCTCCAAGGCCAAGGTCATCAAGTAACCCCCAACCCCTACCAGGACAGGCAACCCCCACAAGGGACCACCCCTGGTAGGGAACCAACCCTCACAAGGGGGGCGCAGGCCACCAAGCCCGCGCCCCCCTTCCCCATGCCGACCGTTTTCCCCACCGAAAGCCCTGGTCATCTTGCTCGCTTAGGGCGTACCTGGCACTGGCGCCGTGACAATACGCGGGGCGACCACGTACAATCCGAGGGTCCATTTCCAACTCGGAAGGATCCAATGATGGAACCTGTGTCAACTTCTCGGCTTGTCCGTGGCGTTCTTGCCGCGACGGCTGTGGCGGCCGTGGCCCTGTGCCAGATGGCCGTACCTTCAACCGCGACGGAGGCCCCTCAGAAGGCTAGCCAGGTCCAAGGCGACCTGCGCGACGAGGCCCTCGGAGCACCGGCAAAGGCTGACTTGCCCGCATCTGACGAGGTCGTCACCGTCATCGTCGAACTCTCCCGGCCCACCACCATGGATGTGCCAGGACTGGTCGCAGACTACGACTCGTCATCGTCCAAGGGCGATGCGGCCAAGGCGGCTGCCTATCGCAAGTCACTCGAAGCCTCTCAACTGGTGGTAAAGCAGGCGATTGCCGGGATCTACCCGGACGCCCAATTCCGCCACTCCTACACGAACCTGCTCAACGGGTTCGCTGCGAAGATCCCGTTCGGGAAGATTGCCCTTGTCGAGGCGCTTCCTGGGGTCGACTCGGTCTACATCGGTCAGACCTACAAAATGGAGCCGCTGGCTGCTGCACCGCAGACCGTTGCCGTTCCGCAGACCGATACTGGCTCCCTCAACTCCATGGGAGTCCAGGCTGCCTGGAACGCCGGCTACACCGGCGCGGGCAAGATTGCTGCCGTCTTTGACAGCGGCCTGTGGAAGACCCACATCGACTTCCAGTACATGGACCCGGCGATCACCGCCGCCCATCCGGACAACTACAAGTCCAAGTCTGACCTCATCGCGATCGTGAACTCGAATCCGACGATGAACCTGTTCAAGAACGACTGGGGCTCCTGGTTCCACCTCTACACCGAGACTGGTTTCACGAGCGCGGTCCAGGCGCAGGCCAAGGCCGGCGGCTTCTGGTACAACGAGAAGGTCCCCTTCGAGGCGGACTACGTCGACGGCATGCTCGAGGGTCGTTCCTCGTCGGTGGCGCCCTACGGGCACTACCACGGAACTCACGTCTCCTCCATCGCCGTAGCCAACCAGGGACCGGGCTACACCTCGGGTCTCATTGGTGTGGCGCCCGACGCCCAGCTCATGTTCTTCAAGGTCTTTGATGACTACGACAGCTTCCAGCAAGAGTCCGACGAGGCCGTCTTCGCGGCGCTCGATGACGCCGTGACCCTCGGCGTGAACGCCTTCAACTTGTCGCTGGGTATCCCCAACGGCTTCTCGACCGCGCACACCTACGCGCAGGCCGGCTACATGAAGGCCTACAACCGCGCCAAGCAGCACGGCATCTCCGTCCAGGTCTCGGCCGGCAACGAAAACCGCGACACGAACGCGGGAACCATCTCGAACATTGGCGTCTCCGCATGGCGGCCCAATGTCTCCACGATCGGCTTCTCCTCCTCGCTCTATTCACCGATGTCAGTGGCAGCCTCCACCGGTACCGGTCGTGTGGCCGGAACCTATGGTGGCGTCGCGACGACCACCGCCTCGATCCGGAACCTCGTGACCAACGCACAGACCCGGTCAATCGCCGGGACGGCTCGCGCCGACCACACCAACGAGGTGCCGGGGCAGAACCCCTTCGCGGTGCCTGCTGGTCTTCAGGGACTGCTGACGCCTGGTACTGATGACGTCATCCCGATCGTCAGTGTGACGGGTGCCGTGACCGAGGCGAGCATCCTCGCCGCCGCCGGCAAGACCTCGCTGACCAACGCTCTCGTGGGCAAGGTCGTCGTTGTCGATGGGCCGATCACCACGGTGACCGCCACCGCCAAGCGCGCCCCCTGGCCCGAGCCCAACGCTGCTGGCAAGGCTGCGCAGCTCTTGCTGTATGAAGCCAAGCCTGCCGCCGTCATCGTCTGCGGCACTGCGGGCAACATCAGGTATCCCGAGGGCTACTACACCGGCGCGGGCATCACCCCCGTCACTCTGCCGATGTTCGGCATCATCTCCACCGCCAACTGCACGAGCATCCGCGGCGACATCACCGCTGCCGGCGCAGACGGAATCGGCGTGCGCTTCACCTCGGCTCGCGTAGCGATTTCCGCGGCGAACAACTCGGACACCGGCCCGGCGAGCTTCACCTCGTTTGGACCGACCGAGGCCCTGGAACTCACGCCGGACATCTCGGCACCGGGTACCAACATCTCGGCGGCAACCTGGACCGACAACGCTGCGATGACGACGATCTCCGGAACGTCCATGGCCTCTCCGAACTCTGAGGGCGCGATGCTGCTCATTCAGCAGATCATCGACAAGAGGATCGCCGATGGCGACATCACCGGCATCATGCGTGGCACGCAGGAGTATGCGAACCTGGTCGACCAGTTCGCTGCCTCC
>WQYN01000237.1 GCA_009781225.1 Micrococcales bacterium
CGAAACCAAAACCGAAGCGCTAGCCACTCCCACCCCCCCACGTGCCGACCCGTGCCCCGGGTAGCTAAGCTGGACCACACACCCGCGCCCAGAAGGGAGACGCACGTGGGCGACCAGCACCCCGAGCCCGCCGAGCCTTCTACACCCACGCCAAGCCTCGCCATCGTCCTTGTCACGTACCAACGGCAGGAGCTGCTGGCGACGCTTTTCAACTCCTTCCGCCAGATGGGCGAGCAGCCGCAACACATCGTCATCGTCGATAACGAGAACTCGCCGCAGACCCAGGAACTCGCCCAAGCCCTCGAACGCGACCTTCCCGCTACCGCTGTCCACTACGCCCCGCAGCAGGAGAACCTCGGTGGCGCCGGCGGCTTCCACGCGGGGGTGCGCCTCGCCTACGACCTCGGGGCGACGTGGATGTGGCTGATGGACGACGACGTCGCCATCCTCCCCCACGCCCTGACCCACCTGCGCCGCTGGACCCGGCGCGTGGATCGCGACCTGGCCGAGGGCGTGCCGCTCGCCCAAACCTTCGGCGTCATCCAAGGTCAGCGGCTCAACTTCGACGGCAGCCCCTTCTACTGGCAGTACCGCTTCTGGCCGCGGCTGGGCATCCCCAACCCCATCGCCCCCCGGCCCTTCCCGCCCCCCACCACGACGGACGATGACGGCCCTCACCTCCCACAGGCACGTTCCATGAACACCGCGTGTTTCGAGGGGGGACTGTTCCACCGCCAGGTCGTGGAGACGATCGGCCTGCCGGACGCCCGGTTCTTCATCTACTGGGACGACACGGTCTACGGCTACCTCGCCTCAAAGGTGACCCGTCCCATCGTGGTCTCTGACCTGGTCCTGCGGCGCACACGCACCCTCGAACACTTCAAGCTCGGCAAGGTCCGCAAGCTCAACGCGACCTCCGATCTTGCCCGGTACCACATCCTGCGCAACCGGGGCCACATGGGTCAGTACCTGCGGCTCCATGGCGACTACATCCCGGCGGTCTTCGCGCTGGGGACCATGTTGACCCTGATCAAGGAACTGATCCGACTGACCATCACGCGGAACGTGATCTCCGGGGCACGAGAGGTTCTTCGCGGCCTGCGCGACGCACGGCCTGTGCTGCGCGATCCCCTCTGGGTTCCCGAACCCCCGGTGGCAAAGGCGCCCTGACACCCATGGTCCGACGATCTTTCGACGCAGCCAGGCGGCACATTCGGCACGCGGGCGGACTCACCCTGCGCCGCCTTGGCCTGCTCGTGGACGGCCAGCCCAACGGTCTGGGGCATGACCGCGCCCTACTCGGAGGCTCGCTTCGCGGCTCGGTTTTGGTCCACTTCGCCAACCCTCCGCGAGCCCTGTACCAACTCCGCCAGTGGTACCGCCCTTTGGAGGAACTCCACCGCGCCCACGGCGTCACCGTCGTCACCCGCGACTCGCGCGCCGCCGCCGCCATCCGCGCCGAATCCAGCCTCCCCGTCATCACGATCGCCTACCACTCGACCCTCGACGATCTCCTGTCCCGAAGCCACGTCCAGCTGGTTCTCTACGTCAACTTCTTCTCCGAGAACTTCGAGATGCTCCGCTTCTCCTCGATGCAGCACGCCGCCCTGTGGCATGGCGACTCGGACAAGTCGGTCTCGGTGTCCAACCAGGTCAAGGCCTTCGACGTCAACCTCGTGCCTGGCCAGGCGGCGATCGACCGGCTCGCCGCGCACCTGCCGGGGTTTGATGCGGAAAGTCGCTGCGTCATCGTCGGCAGGCCCCAGGTGGTGGGAGCGCTTGCGCACGCCCGAGCGCCGGGCGACCGCATCCGGGTGTTATACGCCCCCACCTGGGAAGGCGGGCATCCCTCGGCCGACTACGGCTCGCTGGAAAGCCACGGGGCGGGGATTGTCTCCTCCCTGCTGACTTCGCCGCGAATCGCGTTGACCTACAGGCCCCACCCCTTCTCCGGGCTGCGCCGCGCCTCCTTTGGCACGGCCGACGCGGACCTCCGAGCCCTGGTCAAGGCGGCGGCCTCCCGCGACCGAACCGCCGGACATCGCGTGAGCCTAGGCGGGTCGCTGGGCGACGATTTCGCCTCAGCCGACCTCCTCATCACCGACATCTCCTCCGTCGCCACCGACTGGCTCGCGACCGGCCGCCCCCTGCTCGTGACCACCCCCTCCTCGCCCTCCACCGTGGTCGCGAGCACTCGCCTCCTGGAAACCGTGCCCCGCCTGCCCGTCTCTGCCCTCGTAGGGCTATGTGAGCTGGTGATCCGCGAGGTCGAGGAGGATCCCTCCGCTGCGGCGCGCGCCTCCCTGGCCGAGTACTACCTCCACTCCACCGACCCCGCCGAGTCCATGGCCCGCTTCCTAGCCGAATGCTCCCGCCTCATCGCCCTCAACACGCACCTTCACCCCACCTCAAAGAAGGCGCACGATGGCGGACACTGACCTTGTGATCGTCGGCGCAGGCCTGTTTGGGCTCACCGTAGCCGAGCGCGCGGCTGCCGCTGGCAGGAACGTGGTGGTAATTGAACGGCGTGACCACATCGGGGGGAACTGCTTCTCCACCGTTGACCCATCCACGGGGATTGAGGTTCACCCCTATGGTGCGCACCTGTTCCACACCTCGAACCCGCAGGTCTGGGAGTACATCCAGCGCTTCTCCACCTTCACCGACTACGTCCACCGAGTGTGGACCGTCCACCAAGGCG
>WQYN01000238.1 GCA_009781225.1 Micrococcales bacterium
ACGGATGACGTGATGCTGGAATCGGACGGGAAGGGCGGTCGGATCCCTAGAAAACCACCTGAGTGGACCCAGTACCCCAAAGGCGGGCACCGGGCCGCCCCATTCATGCTGTGGGGAGGGCTCATCACGCTGCTGGGGGCCCTACCCGCAGTCGCGGCCCTGGCGACGTGGCCCAATGGGGCGCCGCGGTGTTGGGACCAGGACGTGGAATCGTGGCCTGGTGCATGGACAACCGAGACCGTCTGTGCTGGCCCCTCGGGTGCGCCCGCGGAGCTGCTGACCCTGGCGGGCCTGCTGGCGTTTGTCGGCGCCACGCTGCTCATCATCGGCGTCGCCTTCCTCGTGGCAAACATCGAAGCAGCAGCGCTGACGGTCGCGAAGCTTGGGAACCCCGCCACCGACGAGGTGCGGCTCGCAGGTGAACCGACAGGAGGCGCCTCCGCTGGGGCTGATGAGGACGGCCACGTCACCATCCATCCTGGTAGCAGCTGAAGCCCGTCGATCTGGCGGCCTCCTGGTGGGGTCACCTACTTGGCCTCCCTGGACCCCCGGGCCCCTAATGAGGGGCCTGGATCCGGACCTTGACGACGCGGCTGGGCTTGGCGGCTCCGGCCTTGTTTTTCGCGGTCACGGTGATTCTGTGGAGGCCGGGCTTGAGGTTGCGGAGAACGACACGCCGCTTTGATGCGCTGACCTTGACCTGCTTCGTTTTGTTCTTCAGCGTGTCTTTGACGAGGTAACCGGTGATCGGAGCTCCGTTCGATGCCGGGGCCCGCCAACGCACCACGATCTTCCTTCCGCGCTTTTTCACCTCGGGGCGTGCCACCCGCGCGGGGGCCTTGGTCGCCTGAGCCCCCGGCGTCGCGGACGGGGAGGTCGGCGCGGGGGTACTCGGAGTTGGCCTTGGCGTGCTCGGCCCCGGAGTACTCGGCGTCGGCGTACTCTGCCTCGCCATCGGAGTCACAGCGTTCGAGATTCCCGACGGCTGCGAGTCCCCGATCGCATTGGCACCCACCACAGTGAACGTGTACGCCGTCCCATTGATCAACCCCACAACCTGGCATTCCAGCTCGCCCGCCGTGGTGCAGGTCTGCCCACCCGGGCTCGCAGTCGCGACATATCCGGTCACCGGGCTCCCGTTCGCCCCAGCCGCCGACCAGCGCACCGTAGCCAACCCGTCACCAGCGGTGGCCTGGACCGAATCGGGGGCGGAAGGAGCCTGGGCAACAGCAAAGTCGCCGGCCGCGAAGTCCAAGGTATGCGCCGCCCCCGGGCCCTCCACCCCGCCCACGGACCCGCTCGCCGTGCCATCCCGGTAGAACTCCACCCAGTTATCCACCTGGTCCCTTAGGTAGATGCTGCGCAGCGCGTAGGTGCCAAGCGGCCAAGATGCGGGGATGGTCAAGCTCAACGTCCCGGTCAGCGGCACCCAGTAGCCGGAAACACTGCGGCCGCTCAGCCCCGCCGGATCAAAGAAACCGAAGCTGACATAGGGCAGCGACGTCGACGTGTCGTCGGTGGCAACGTAGGAAACATGGATCGTCTCGCCCGGCCTGACCGCACCGCCCCCAGCCGAGACAACAAAGGAAACAAGACCGGGAGCCTGATTGTCCGTCGGGGCGCCACTGATGGAAAAATCGGCGTCGGCCAACACGTGGCTGTGGGGCGCGCCCGGCCTGGTCACCCCACCCACGCACTCGGTCGTGGTCCCATCCCGGAAGTAGAAGACCGAGTTGTCCACCGAGTCCCGCAGGTAGACGCTCTCGAGGGTGTACTGGCCCGCCGGCGAGGAGGTGGGGATGGTCAGGCTCACACTCGCGCTCAACGGCAGGTTGTAGCCGGAAACGCCAAGTGAGGCTCCGCCATCGTCCGGGCCGGCAAAGCTGAAGGAGACGTAGGGGAGCATCGTCGCGTGGTCATCGGTGGCAGTGAAGTTGATCTGAAGATTCTCGCCCGGCCTGAACGATGACGTCCCACCAGCCAGCGCGTAAGACACCAGGACGGGAGCCTCGTTGTCCACAGGAGTTCCGTTGAGAGCGAAATCCGCCTCGCCGAAGTCAAAGGAGTGGGGCGCACCCGGGCCTTCCACGCCGGCGACGCCTGTGGTGACCGTGCCGTCGCGATGATACTGAGCCCAGTTGTCGACCGCGTCGCGCAGGTAGACGCTCTGCAAGGTGTAGGCGCCCAAGGGCCATGACGTGGGGATTTGCAGGCTCAGGGTGCCGGAAAGCGGCATGGAGTAGCCGGAGATACCGCTGCCGGCCACGCCCCCGCTCGGGTTGGTGTAGTAGAAGGCAACGTAGGGCAGCGTCGTCGAGGCGTCGTCGGTGGCGGTGTAGTGAATCTGGACCACCTCGCCAGGCCTGAACGATGACGTCCCACCGGCAATCGAGTACGAGGTCAGTACGGGTGCCTCGGCATCGACGGCGTGCGCCCCGGGCATCACGCCGAGTGCCAGCAACGAGACTATTGGGAACACAACGATGCGCCGCATCACGCTTCTCCTTGGGTTGGGGACGGGGATGATTCTACTGGCTCGCCCTTTTTGGCGATTGGGGGGCCCCGGGGCGGCGGTCACACCCAGGAAGTATTGTAAACTTTCTGGTTGTTAGGAGGAAGGCATGAGTGGTTTCGTTGGGCGCAGCGCTGAGCTGGCCGAGTTGGCTGAGTATCTCCAGCTCACGCAGGAAGGAT
>WQYN01000239.1 GCA_009781225.1 Micrococcales bacterium
CGAACCGTGGGCTGATCCCAAGCACCTCAGCCGCGGGCGGGCCTTGCGCGCGAGGCGTCCCGTCCGTCATCGTGCGAGGATGTCGGCTGTGTTCAACGGAGATGATGACTCCGTTGAAGGCGGCGCGTAGAACGGTGCCAGACAAGCGGCTACGATGTCCCAATGGCACAGACCGTTACCGTCCGCGAGGTGAACCAACGCACCTCCGCTGTTTTCGCGCGAGTTCGAGATGGTGAGGAGTTGATTGTCACCTTCTCTGGGCAGCCCCAGGCGCGGATCATCCCCTTCAGGCCGCAGGGTGCCTACGAACGCCTGGTGGCGGACGGGCAGATCATCCCAGCGACATCCTCGGGTCCCATGATCACGCGGACATTTCCGGGCGGAGCGGACATTGATGATGTGCTGGCAGAGCTGCGGTCCGACAGGGAGGTGCTCACGTGAACCTGACCTACTTGGACACGTCGGCGTTCCTTCGGGCGCTTCTCGAGGATGCACCTGACCATGCGAGCGTCGTGGCGCTTCTCAATGACCCAAACCGCAGGTTCATCAGCTCTGAACTGTTGTCGTTGGAGGCAGCTGGTGCGGCAAAGCGGCTGGCCAGCGAGGATCCTTCGTTGGCAGACTTTGGTTCCGAGGCAGAAGCTGCCCTTCGATCCGTGGAGCTGGTCCGTGTGAACCGGACGGTCTTTGCTGCCGCCAGGGCGATTCCCGAAGTGGTGAAGACACTGGACGCCATCCACATCGCGACGGTTGAGTTGCTCGATGATCGGATCGACGGGGTGCTGACCGTCGATGCGACGATGACGAGAGTCCTCGCTGGCCGTGGTGTCCGAGTGTTCCCCACCGGCGCGGGGACGACGGTTCACCCCTCGTAAGAGCGGCAGCGTCTCAGTCTCGCAGAAGCTGCTACACTTCCGCTACATGACTGCTACATCGACTCCCGCCCTGTCCATCCCGCAGCGCGACCTGCGGAACCGAAGTGGCGAGATGCTGCGACGCGCCCAGGCGGGCGAGACCATCATCATCACGACCCGTGGTGAGCAGGTGGCGATGCTGACTCCGTTGGCCCCCGGGGCGACTGGCTCGTCGCGTGGGCGCACGCCGGTGCGTCCGGCTCGGCGTCGAGGTGGGTGGGAGGAGTTGCCGCTGGTCGTCCGCCCGGTGTCTTCCCAGGCCATCCTTGATGAGATGCGAGGCGAGAGGTGAGGGCGTACCTCGATACCTCCGCTGCGGCGAAGCTGCTGCAGCGCGAGGAGGAATCGGTCGCGATGCAGCGCTTCGCCGACCGTGGTGACGTGGAGTTGGTGGGCATGCTGTTGGTCGAGACCGAGCTTCGCCGGTTCGCGACCCGCAATGCGATCAGCCAGACCGCCGTCAGCGAGGTGCTCGACGGGATCGGTCTCTTTGCCTTCGAGGATTCCGACTTTACGAGCGCCGGGTTGCTGCCGGGTCAGGCCCTGCGCAGCCTTTACGCGTTGCACGTCCAAGGGGCGCTTTCGCTCGGGTCGGATTGCCTGGTGAGCTATGACGCCCGGATGGTTGAGGCGTGCGGGAGCGTTGGGCTGCGGGTTGAGCAGCCTGGGGCTCTTCCGCGCGCTTGAGCGGCTTGCTTTGAGCAGAAGACCTGAGGTGGCCGGCTGAATGGCTTGCGAAGGGCCAGATATCGGGCTAGTCTCGGGGGATGAAGACCGTCTCCCTGACTGAAGCGAAGGATCACCTCTCGGCCCTGGTGGATGAGGTGGAAGGCGAGCATGAGATTGTGCGGGTCACCCGGCACGGGCGCTCGGCGGCCATCCTGATCAGCGAAGATGACCTTGACTCGTTGCGGGAGACCGTGTTCTGGCTCTCTCAACCGGGCATCCGAGAGGATCTCGCCGAGGCGCGCCAAGCCTTGGAGGAAGGCCGCGTGGCCTCGGCGGCTGACGTGCGTGCTCGGTACGGGTTGGCGCCGCTGTGAGCAGCACGTTTGCCGCGCCGGCGTCTCCTTGGACAGTCGTCTTCACCCCTCCCGCCCTGCGGAGTCTGGACAGACTCCCTGCGAAGGTCGCGGCAGCCTGCGTTGAGTTCTCGACCGCCACCCTCCCGAGCAATCCGTACCGGATGAGCAAGCCGCTCGTGGGTGACCTGGAAGGCTATCGGAGCGCTCGTCGCGGCGAATACCGGGTGGTGTTCGAGCTTCGTGAGGAGGCTCGCACTCTGGCGGTTGTGCGGATTGCCCACCGCCGCGATGCCTACCGGGGTTGGTGAGGGTCGCCATCGTGCGTGTCTTCTTGTGCACGATGGCGGCCCTTGCGTTGGGTGGGACTGGGCACCGGGGCTTTGGGCGAGACGGTGTGTCACTTGACATCCTTCGAAGTGGTACACTTTGCGGGTGCCGACAGCCCACCCTCGAATACAGGTCACCTGTGATCCACGCCTGGAGCGCGTGTTGAAAACCGGTAGGGACCGGTGGCCGGGGCGTCGTCCGGGCGCGATCCTCGCTGGACTGGCTGAGGAGCGGGCGGACCAACTCGCCGTGGGCGGTCTTGGTGAGCGCCCTGACCCGGCCCTCAGTCTGCTGACCTTCAACGGTCCGCGCATTTCCATGCAGGAGATCCAGGACATCATCGACGATGAAGACTGAACTCGCCGACGTCAATGTCCTGGTGGCCCTGGTGGTCGAATCGTCTAGTGGA
>WQYN01000240.1 GCA_009781225.1 Micrococcales bacterium
GGCGCAGCAAACGACGTGCCACCTCGTCGAGCCGGACGCAAGCTTCCTCGTGAAGGTCGGCGCGCGCCCGGGCGACCCTGACGAGCTGTGGTGTATTCCACGCTCGCTCGAACTCGTCGATCCAGTTGAAGAGGTGGCGGGTGACCGCCTTCAGCGCCGGACCGCCCAGCTCGGAGCGTCGGAAAAGCCCCAGCAGAATGAAGCCGGCTTCTCGAGAACTCGTCAGGGCGTCCAACCAGGACAAGGCGCTGTTGATCGCCTCGCCAGCTTGCCGCGGCCCAAGGTCCCTGCGTTCGAGGACGGCACGCAACAGTCGATCGTCCGCTACGGAGGCGTGCCGAGCGCACCAGTCGATCGCGCGGTCAACGATGCGCGGCTCTGCGTCGCGTGACATAAGGAGGCATGCGGCCAGAAGGGGCTCTTCGTCATCGTCCTCCAGAGTCTCAATCAAAGGCCAGGCGAGGTCCCGCCAGTAACTGCCCTTCTCCAGATTGAAGAGCTCACTGCGAATGAGCTGAGTGACGACGCGACTGCGATCACAGGCACCGGTCGGGAGTCTCGTGGTGAGGTCCGCGTGGCGTTCGTCGAGCCACGCCTGAGCTGCGGATACAAGCGACGCACCCGGGTCGCTTCGGAGTTCTCGCTCGTCGAGCACGCGGCCCAGCGAGTCGACGATATTGGCAAACGCCGCGGAAGAGACGAACGCGACATCAAGGAGGGTGCGCACCACGTTCTGCCTGACAGTGTTGTCCGTCTCGCGGAACACCGCGCCTGCGAGCACCGTGTCAGCGACGACATCGTGCGCTGCCACCAGGCCGCTCTCCGACTCGCGCAGCCAGCCAATCTGGACGAGCTTGTCGACAATGTGTGACGCCATATCCGAATCGCCGACCGAGCCGGTCGCAGAAGCGGTCGCCGAGATGACGTCCTCGCGTTGAGCCGGCGACCCCGCGAGCGAGACGGCCGCGCCCAGGATGCGTGCGGCGACAGCAACCGGCTCGTCGCTGGCCTGGGCAGGCGGGTGGTCCTCTCGAAGCTGTCCCTCGATCCATTGCCCTAGGTCTTCGGACACCAGGGCATGCGGGAGAGTGCCCGTGGCGACAAACTGGTGCTCGACGACCTGGCCCAGCAGCACCGCAAGGATCGGCAAAGTGACGCCCGTGACACCGAGCACCTCCTCGATCCCCGCACCTTCCACAGCCCGTGGCGCAATCTCACGGACGATGGCGCGACACAGGTTGGCCGTGTCATGCTCCGTTCGCACCAGGGCAAGTCGGTTGAATCGGTCGATGCCGAGCTCGCCACGGTGCTTGCGTTCCCATTCGGTACGAGCGCTCGCCAGGACGCGCAGGCGCGGGCGAGGCGTCCGGCATTCGCTTGTGAGCCCGTCGAGCGCCAGGAGGTCAAGCTGGCGGGCGAGGTTGAGCTGGTCCACCACGAGCAGGATTTGCGATTCCTGGTCCGCAGCAAGGCGTTCGCTGAGGTAGCCCGCGACCGGGGAGGCATTCCCACCGCGGACGTGCAGCACCTGCCAGCCGTCGGAGGCTGCCAGGCGTGCGACCTCGAGCAGCGTGCGTGTCTTGCCAACCCCTCCGCGCCCTGTCAGCAGCGTCATGCCGTTCGACGACGGATCCTGTAGCGCCTCCCACAGCCCCCTTGGACCCCAGAAGGGCTTCTCCTCGGGCTCCACGAACGTCAAGGATCGGTTCGTCAGACGTGAGGGGTAGTCGTCGAGGGCCGCAACCACAGCGTCGTGGCCCCTGAGGCACGCAGGCAGCCGAAGACTCGATCGCTCACAAAGCGCAGAGGGCACCCCTTGGCGCCCGGCTGCTACCCCGCCATCGTTCTCAATGCTGTCGTCGTGGGCCTGACCCATGGCAGCTAGGCGCCAACGCCCGCGCCGACAGCAGCTGTACCCTTTGCCACGCCGGCCACCCTACCGACAACCAGCAAGCCTTTCCAGTCCCGGCCGCCACGCCCCCGGCTACAGGCGCTCCCCGAGGAACTCGAACATCCCCAGCGTTGTCACGAGGGAGCTGCAGATGGTCAGGTCCAGCTGCTTGTCCGCCACGCCGTGCTCCCAGTCGACCGAGTGCTCGCCGAAGACCCAGCACTTGCCCTGGTCATCGACCTTGGTGTAGCCCTTGGGCCAGATCTTGGTGTCGTGCCACTCATCGATGAGGGCGCGGATGTCTGCGCGACGCTCGATCGGCTGGGACTGGTGCCACCGGCCTCGGACCTGGAGGATCTCCTTCTGCTGGCCGAGCTGCGAGAAGAAGAAGATCGAGTTGTCCCACAGGCCGCCGACGTCCCCGTCAGAGTCAATGTGGTAGGTCCAATCGTGGGCTTTGAGGACCGCCTCGATGCGCTCCCGTGTCAACAGCGGCAACGCCGCCGCAGGGCTGTTTCCGAACATGATCGCTGCACTTCCTGTGAGATCGTCCCGGCCATTATCGCACCCCCCCGGAGCGGGTCAGGCCGGAAGGGGCAGGTCGGGCGTGTCAGGCCGGGTCGGGGCAGGTTCGGGCGGGGCAGGCCGGGGCAGGTGGGGCACCGCCTCTCCCCGCCTCCCCCCGCCCTTCTCTCCCCGCCTCCCACCGCCCGCCTCTCCCCACCTCCCACCGCCCGCCTCTCCCCACCTCCCACCGCCCGCCTCTCCCCACCTCCCA
>WQYN01000241.1 GCA_009781225.1 Micrococcales bacterium
GGGTGGGGGGAGGGGTGGGGTGAGGGGGGAGGGGTGGGGTGCGTTGTGGGTGTGGGGGGAGGGGTGGGTTAGCGGATGCGTTTGCCTTTTATTAGGCGTTGGGCGGCTTTTAGTTGCTTTTTGCTGCAGGTTCCGCCGTAGCCGGTGTTGGTCTGCTGGGAGGTTAGGCCGGAGACCTTCTCGGCAACACAGTCGGCCATGTGTTCGACTGCGGAACTCCTGCCGCGCTTCTTGGAGAAGATGGCTTTCGCATCCTTCACCATCTCTTGGTACCGCTGGTAGCCGCCGCGGAAGTAGTTCAAGCCTTTGGCGTAGACGGAATACTGGAGGACGTGGCCGCATTCGTGATAGCCGACTTGCTTGACGCCGTCGAGGCTCATAGCCTTCTCGATTCGGGGACTGACGAGGTAGACACGATTGGTGCCGGCTCTCACGTACCCAGCGACGAAGCTACCAGGGGGCACTTCCGCGCCCTTCGCCGGCTTCTTTACAAAGGTCACTGGGGTCTTCTTGCAGACGCGCTTGACGGCTTTGATCGCGACTTTCCTAGCGTTGAAGTAGTTCACGGTGAGCTCTGGCCCGGGCACGGACTCAATGGCCTCAGTAGCGACCGGCGAGAAGCGATAGGTGACTTTCCCACCCTTGCTCTTGTTGGACTTGGAGAAGGGGGGGATCTTGGCCGACAGGGAAATGAGCCCATCGGCGTCGGTGTTGGCTTTGGCGGCGATCTTCGGCATGGTCTTCCAGGCGCCATTTCCGTCGCGGCGCTCGACGACAAAGGTGGTCGCCAGGTCGGCCGGCGCTCGGGAGTGCTTGCTGAGGCGAGCTGCTGACTTGAGCTCGAGCGTTGCTTTGACACCTCGGGAAATCTTGCCGTCGGTGGACCCGAGCATCCAGGCATTGTTGCTCCAACGATGCTGGGCCGGCATGAACGTGACCGTGTACTCCTCGGAGGATGCGGTCGGACAGTTGGCGGAGGGGGCGAGGGTCGCACGGTACCTGACGTCGCCTTGCGCGAACGTCGCGGGAAGAGTGAGGGTCAATAGGAACCAGTCGGACGAGGGGTCCTGAGCAGGCATTGTGCCAGTGGCGACTGCGACCCAGCCGTCAGGCCCTTGAATCTCTAGCGAGACAGTGCGGTCATCCTTCTTGCCCCAGAAGCCGATGGGGAAGTCGATAGGAAATCCTTGAGGCGAGGTGAGGTAGTAGGTTCTGATCGAGGCTTGTGAGAGACACTCCTGGTCCGGGACGGCGGCTGTCCGGAGCTGGGCCGGGTGGAGGCCGCTCGTTGGGGCAGCGAGTAGTGGGGGAGTTGTCTCCTCGAGGTCTGCCAGGACGACCTCCGGCGGTACCGTCTGCGTGAGATCGGGGCTCTCGTCATCGGCCGGGAAAACGACTGAGGACAAGATCACCCCCGGAGCCTCGTCCGGAGCGCGGCTCGACACGGCGGCAGACGGCGCGACGGGAAGCAAGGCGAGCGTGGCACCGACTCCCAGCACAACAGCGACGGATGCGACAGACGGACGGCGATGAGAACTCATGCACCCAAGTCAACCACGTAACGCATCTCTTCCCACATTTCTGGATTGAGTGCTTTCCTGGAGCCGCCGACTGATGGACGGACCCCGCGGGACCGCACCGCGTGCGGTGCCCCTATCCTGGGAGGCGTCGCCCGCGCGTTTGCCACCACTGGGACGCGCGAGGGAGCCCGAGCTGCGAAGGGACCATGATGCCGAGCCTGAACTCATTCGCCACGCGTGCGCGCTTGGACGCCCCCGGGGATCCCGTGTTCTTCGACCTTGCGCGAATCCCGGAGACAGCGCGCCTGCCCTTCGCCCTCAAGATCCTTGTCGAGAACCTCCTGCGTAACGAAGATGGGTACCACGTCACGAAAGAGCAGATCAGAGCCCTGATCGACTGGGACCCCAGCGCGGCCCCGCACCAGGAAATCCAGTTCACGCCCGCTCGTGTCCTCATGCAGGACTTCACGGGAGTGCCTTGCGTCGTTGACCTCGCGACGATGCGCGAAGCCGTCGCCACCCTCGGCGGAGACCCGAGGAGGATCAACCCACTCGCCCCCGCTGAGATGGTGATCGACCACTCGGTGATCGTCGACCACGCGGGCAGCCCCGAGGCCATGGCCTTCAACACCGCCCGCGAGTATGAGCGCAACGCCGAGCGCTACCAGTTCCTCAAGTGGGGGCAGAGCGCCTTCGACAACTTCCAGGTGGTTCCCCCCGGCACGGGGATTGTGCACCAGGTCAACATCGAGCACCTCGCCCGCGGCGTCATGATGAACGATGACGTGGCCTCCTTCGACAGCTGCGTCGGCACCGATTCCCACACGACAATGGTCAGCGGCCTGGGAGTCCTCGGCTGGGGCGTGGGCGGCATCGAGGCCGAGGCGGCGATGCTGGGCCAGCCGATCTCGATGCTCATCCCAAAGGTCGTCGGCTTCAAGCTGGCGGGCAAACCCCCGGCGGGCACGACCGCGACCGACGTGGTCCTCACCATCACTGAGCTGCTGCGCCGACACGGAGTAGTCGGCAAGTTCGTCGAGTTCTACGGCGACGGAGTCGCGCACCTCCCACTCGCCGATAGGGCGACGATCGCCAACATGAGCCCAGAGTTCGGCTCGACCTGCGCGA
>WQYN01000242.1 GCA_009781225.1 Micrococcales bacterium
CGTGTTCTTCGACACCTGCGTCTACTGGCAGAAAGGCCTGCAGCTGCTGGTCGACTCGATACCGGCGGACAACATCCTGTATGCCTCGGAGATGATCGGTGCGGTGAAGGGGAGAAATCCCGAGACGGGACGCTACTTCGACGACACCAAATACCTCCTCGACCAGATCACCACGCTCAGCGACGCGGACCGTGCGAAAATATTCCACGATAATGCCCTGCGCGTCTATCCCCGCCTCGAGGCTGCGCTCAACCGCGGGAGCCAGCCGTCATCCTGACCGATTCCTCCAAGGAGAATTGGCTGGTCGAAGGGGAGTGCCCGCTCCACGGCTCTGGCCGTGACTCTTGACATATGAGTGGCCGTATGGGCAGACACATCGCGCTTGGGGTAACGATGGATGACAAGAGTCGTCTCAAGGTGCGAGCAACGAAGGAGATCGCCAATGTTGAGCCCTGAGGACAACGAACTCGTCACACGGGTGGGCCCAGGCACGCTGATGGGAACCCTCATGCGCGAATACTGGCTGCCGGCACTTCTGTCCTCAGAGCTTCAGGGGCCTGACTCTGACCCGGTTCGGGTCGTACTGCTGGGCGAGCAGCTCGTCGCCTTCCGCGATACAAACGGCAGCGTTGGCCTCCTAGCCCATGCCTGCCCGCATCGAGGCGCGTCCCTCTACTTCGGACGCAACGAGGAATGCGGGTTGCGCTGCGTCTACCACGGCTGGAAGTTCGACGTTGCCGGCAGCTGCGTCGACATGCCAAGCGAACCCCCGGAGTCCAACTTCAAATCCAAGGTGAAGGCCGGAGCCTATCCCTGTGTGGAGCGAGGTGGACTGGTCTGGGCCTACATGGGTCCACGGGAGGTGCCACCCCCGCTTCCCGACATCGAGGCCACGATGCTTCCCTCCGATGAGACCCGCGTCTTTGCCGTCCAACGGGAGTGCAACTGGCTCCAGTCCCTGGAGGGTGACGTGGACACCGTCCACGTCGGTTTCCTTCATGCCGGCTCCCGCCGGGTGGAGCAGGCCAAGGAAGGCACGTTCTCCTACTATTCGCTGCGCGACCGGTCCCCCCGATACCGCGTTGTCGACACGGACTACGGGTCCATGTATGGCGCCTACCGCCCAGCGGGTCCCGGCGAGATCTACTGGCGGATCGCTCAGTTTCTCTTTCCTTGTTGGGTCCAGACGCCGACAGGCATCTTGGGCAACCGCATCGCCTCCAAGGCATGGGTGCCCATGGACGACACGCACACCATGCTCTTCGGCGTACGGTCCGAGGCGGCATCCGAAGGTCGAGCTGACCAACTGAGCCTCCTTCCGGACGCGCCGGGCTTCTACGGACGGCACCGGTACGTCCTGAACGCCGAGAACGACTACCAGATCGACCGGGAGCGCCAGCGGACCAACCAGAGCTACACCGGGATCCCCGGTCACCGTCCCGGCGACCTGCCCTTTGCCGAAGACCAGGTCGTGACCGAGTCCATGGGGTCAGTCATCGACCGCAGCGCAGAGCACCTCGGCACCTCGGACGTGATGGTGATCAGGGTCCGCCAACGCCTGTTGGAGGCGGCCCAAACCTTGGCCGACAAAGGCGTTGTCCCCCCAGGGGTCGACGACCCCGCGGCCTACCGGGTCCGCTCGGGCGGGGTGATCCTCCCCGAGGAGGTCGACTGGCTGGAGGGAATCCGGGACCTGCTGCCAGCCTTCGTGGACCACCCGGAACTCGCCGGCGTGAAGGAGTTCGGATGAGCCACCCAATGCTGTTCAGAGCAGGTACCCGTGGGAGCGGCCCCGTGCGGTTGAAGCGGATGAGTCTTAGCGGGCTTTTGGTGCTCCTCTTCGTCTTCACGCTCCTCGTCGCCGGACAAGTGCCTGGCGCCCAGGCGGCACAAACCAGCGGGGGCACGATTACCGTTCTCGAGAATTCCACGGTATTCGGCACCTGGCCCGGGCTCGACCCCGCTACGGACACCTCGGCTCTGGCCAACCAGGACTACCTCAATTCCATATACGGCGGACTCTTCCAGCGGACAAAGACCGGGATCATTCCCGACCTGGCAACCGGCTACAAACTGGCCTCCAATCTCAAGACCGTCACGATCCATCTCCGCCACGGCGTGGTCTTCTCCGACGGCACGCCCTTCAACGCCAGCGCGGTCGCCTACAGCATCAAGCGCGACCTCGAACCCCAATACGCATGCATCTGCCGTCCGAACTTCCCGATCGCCTCGATCACCACGCCAGACGCCTACACCGTCGTGCTCCACCTGACCGAGCCGTATGGCCCCATCATCAACGCCTTCCCCGGGGAGGCACCGAACTATATCGTCTCTCCCACTGCGCTCCAGAAGATGGGCGAGAAGGCCTTTGCCCTTACCCCCGTCGGGGCCGGGCCGTTCGTGGTGACCAGCGATGCCCCGAGTTCGAAGCTGGTCCTGAAGGCCAACCCCCACTATTGGCAGCGGGGCTACCCCAAGCTTTCCGGTCTCACGTTTGTCACCGTCGGGAGCGATCAGAGCGCCTACGCCGCCTTGCTTGCAGGACAGGCGGCGGTATACCAGAACTTCAGCACCTTCACGCTCATCCCTCAGATCCGCCGCCAGCACCAGGTCCGGCTCGTGCCCGTGGTGCCGGGCTCCGCCCC
>WQYN01000243.1 GCA_009781225.1 Micrococcales bacterium
GAGCTCGACCTCGACAGCGGTGGAAAGCTGGGTTGCGGCCTCGCGGCGTCCCTGGGAGACAACGGCGGCCTGGGCCGCCAACTCCCCCTCGAGGGCAACGAGTTCGGCGCGGCGCTCCGCGATCGCGTCCTCCCCCGCGTCGAGGTCCATCAAGGCGTTCTCTGCTTCTTCTGCCCAGGTCAGGACGTCAGAGAGGGTAGGGCCGTATCGGCGCACCAGGGAGTTGAGAACGGAGCGGCGCTCATGGAGCGATTCGAGGCGAGCCGGGTCGGGCTCGAGGCTCGCGAGGTAGGAGCCGACCTCACCAGACACGTCTTGGAGTTGATAGTGCAGGTCAGCAAGGCGTTCGGCGATCTGCTCCAACTCAGGATCGAGCTGTGCGGCGTTGGATAGGGAGCGACGGGCGGCGTCAATGTGAGAAAGCGCTGCCCCCTCGCTGAGGTCGGCGCCCCCAAGACCCGCTCCCCCAAGACCCGCATCCTCGGCTCCAACCAACCGCGCCTGGGTGAGGCTCACCGCACGGGTCAGTCCTTCGCTGTGGGTCAGGCGATCGATTTCCGCCGTGACCTGCTCCTCTTCGCCAGGGCGAGGCGCGGCAGCCCGGATCTCGGCCAGGCCCCGCGATAGCTCATCGGCGCGAACCCGGTCTTCGCGCGAGGCGTGAGTCATCCTCTCGATGCGCGCCCGCAGGTCCGAGGCCGCTGCGAAGGTCTCCCGATAGGTCGCGAGTGCCGCAAGGTGGGCAGGACCCGCATAGGTGTCAAGAATGTCCCGCTGTTCCGCCGGCGAGGTGAGTCTCCGCTGGTCAGCCTGCCCATGGACGGCAACGAGGTCCTCAGTTAGTCGCGCGAGACCCGAGGCGGGAACGGGACATCCCCCCGCGATGGCGCGCGAACGCGAAGGTGAGACGGTGCGCGTGAGGACAAGTTCGTCATCGTCCGTCGTGGCCGCCATCTCAGCGGCTAGGTCCAGCACGGGGTGACCGGAAGGAAGGGAAAGGACCCCCGTGGCAAGGGCTCGGTCGGCGCCGGAGCGGATGACGGCGAGGTCCGCGCGACCACCACGGAGCAGGTCGAGGGCCGCCAGGAGCATTGTCTTGCCCGCGCCCGTCTCGCCAGTAATCGCCGTCAGGCCCGGAGCAGGCTCGATGACAGCGCGGGCGATGACGCCTAGGTCCTCAACCGCAAGCTCGGCCAGGCGCGGACGCGGCGCTGATGAGTCCTGGTCGCCACGCACCGCCCGAGGATACCGCGCCGAGGTGACGCGCGAGACAGGCTGTGGAAAAGTAGGTGGCTTCGCTGACGTCAGCTGGGCGGAAGCGGGCGGCGCCATCCGGTGACGGGCAGCGCAAACTTGTGGACCAACCGATCAGCGAACGGAGCGTCCCCGAACCTCACGAGCTGCACCGGCTCAGAGGAATGGCGGACCTCAAGCCGACCCCCCGCGGGAAGCGGAACCGTCCGGCGACCGTCGAACGAGACCTGGCCATCGGTGCGCGAGTTGTCCAGCACCTCCACCACCACGACCGTCTGCGGGGAGACCACGAGGGGCCGAGCAAAAAGCGCATGCGCGCTGATGGGGACCATGAGCAGCGCCTCCACCTCGGGCCAGACGACCGGCCCTCCTCCAGAAAAGGCGTGCCCCGTCGAGCCCGTCGGCGTCGCGAGCACAATCCCGTCGCATCCGAAGGTCGAGACCGGGCGCCCATCCACCACGACCCGCACCTCGATGATCCGCTGTGGAACGGTCTTCTCCAGCGTGACCTCGTTCAACGCCCAGTTCGCGTGCTCCCGACCATCCGGCCCGACCACGAGAGCCGACACCGTTGCCCGGTCCTCGACTCGGTAGTCGCCGACCGTCAGCCGCTGCAGCACATCCGGCAAGTCCTCGGGGTCCGACTCCGATAAGAACCCCATGTGACCGACGTTGACTCCGAGGATCGGGATTCCGCGGCCGCGCAACGCCTCGGCGGCCCTGAGCAGCGTCCCGTCCCCTCCCAGGACCAACGCGACGTCAAAGGCGTGGTCCTCTTCGCCGGGCACGAGCTCCCACCCATGGCGCGCCAACACCTCCCCCGCCTCGCCCGCAAGCCGGGCTGCCAGGAGAGATCGCTCATGCGCGAAGCATCCAACGCGACGGGTTGCCGACCCAGTCGGCGAGGGCGAGTGCGTCATTGTCTAGGTCAAATCCTCGAGTTCCAGGTGGTCAATCAGGCCGTGGTCCAGCATCTCAGAGAGCCGCCGATGCGCCTCCTCGAAGGCAGCCGCGCGCTCCGATGCCGCAAGCTCCAGGGCGTCGCGCGCCCCGTCGAGGATGGCCCCCACCTGCTCAGTCGCGTGGTGCGTCTGCGCCGTGTCTGCCCCGGTCATGCCCAGCTCCTTCCCGTAGCCCCCACCTGCTCAGTCGCGTGATCCGTCTGCGCCGTGTCTGCCCCGGTCATGCCCAGCTCCTTCCCGTGTGTCCCACCGTCAAGCACTCCTCCCACCCGACGTGGTTCCTGCCCCTGACCCATCGCCGCTCGCGATACTCAGGCCCGACGCTCCGCCCACGCTACCCCTTCCCCCCGCCACCGTCCCCCCCCCCCCCCCACCCCCCCCCCAACCCCCCCCCCCCCCCCCCCCCCCCCCCCCCCCCCCCCCCCCC
>WQYN01000244.1 GCA_009781225.1 Micrococcales bacterium
AGGGCGAGGGACGTCATCGTGCGCAAACGTGGGGGAGGCGAGGAGAGCGGGAGTGGCGGCCAAGGCGTGGGCTTGGGCTAGGAGGGTCTCGACGATCTTGTGTTCGGGGACGGTCGCGATGACCTGGCCTTTTACGAAGATCTTGCCCTTGCCATTGCCGGAGGCGACGCCGAGATCGGCCTCGCGCGCCTCGCCGGGACCGTTGACAATGCAGCCCATGACAGCGATGCGGAGGGGGGCGGTGAGGCCGGCCAGACCGTTCTCGACCTGGCGGGTGAGCTCGATGACGTCGACTTGGGAGCGGCCGCAGGAGGGGCAGGAGATGATTTCGAGGGTGCGGGGGCGCAGGCCGAGCGCGCGGAGGATCGCCTCGCCGACCTTGACCTCCTCGACGGGCGGGGCGGTCAGGGAGACGCGGATCGTGTCGCCGATTCCGTCGGCGAGGAGCGCGCCGAACGCTGTCGCGGACTTGATGGTGCCTTGGAAGGCGGGGCCGGCCTCGGTAACCCCCAGGTGAAGGGGCCAATCGCCGCGCTCGGCGAGGAGGCGGTTGGCGCGGATGGTCGTGGCGACGTCGTGGTGCTTGACCGAGATCTTGAAGTCGTGGAAGCCGACGTCCTCGAAGAGCGCGGCCTCTTGGAGCGCGGATTCTACGAGGGCCTCGGCGGTGGGGGCTTGGTGTTTTTCTAGGATTTCTTGGGCGAGGGAGCCGGCGTTGACTCCGATTCTTAAGGAAATCCCGGCGGCTTGCGCCGCCTTGGCGATGGCTTCGACTTGGTCGTCGAAGGTGCGGATGTTGCCGGGGTTGACTCGCACGGCGGCGCATCCGGCGTCGATTGCGGCGAAGACGTAGCGCGGCTGGAAGTGGATGTCAGCGATGACGGGGATGGTGGATTTGGCGGCGATCGTTGGGAGGGCGTCGGCGTCGTCCTGGCTGGGGACGGCGACCCGGACGATGTCGCAGCCTGCGGCGGCGAGTTCGGCGATCTGTTGGAGGGTTGCCTCCGTGTCGCGGGTGGGGGTGGTCGTCATGGACTGGACGGAGATCGGTGCGTTGCCACCGACGGGGACTTTGCCGACGTAGATGCGGCGGGAGGAGCGGCGGGGGGCCAGGTTCTCGGTTTCGGTGACGGCACCCTGTGGACTCACGCCGCCGATTATTCCGCAACCGGGTCTCGGCTCCGGGGAACCACGCTCGGTGGGGGTGGCGGGCGGGGCGGGGGTTGAAGGGTTGGGGGTTGGGGGTTGGGGGTTGTCCCGGCTGGCGCTGTCTCGGGGGTGATTGCGTTTGACGGTCGGGGTTATCCACTGGCCATGGGGAGGTCGGCTGCGGTGGGCGGTGGGTTCGGGCGATGATCGTGGTATGGCTGTTCAACTGTGTGACGTCCTCGCCGAGCATGGCCCATTGTCTAGGTCAGAGATCGTTGGCCTCGGGGTTGGCCGCGGGCAGTTCAAGGAGGCAGCCGAGCTGAGGGTGCACCACGGGATCTACAGTGACCGAGCATCGTCGTTGAAGCTGGCTGATGCGGCAAAGGCGGCGCTGGCGTCTTGCGCCCAGCCAGCACTGGTCTCCGGACTGACTGCCCTTCGCCTGGTGGGAGCTCGGATTCCTTGGTCGATTGGGCACGGCGAATGGACGCGTTCCGAGCCGATCTGCCTCGTCGCGCACTCGGGTGGGACCCGTGTGCGCCGTGCAGGGATCGAGTGCCACGTCACCCAACAGAAACTCGAGCCCTGGCGTGTGGTTGACGAGGTCCCCGTAGCCCATCCGGCGCGATCCTGGCTGTACATGGCCGCCACCGCTGACGTCGTCTCTCTGGTCCTGCTCGGCGACGCTCTGCTGCGTCGAGGCGACCCGCTGATCCGGCCATCGGACCTGGCTGACGTGCTTGATAACCCGGGGTGTGTCCGCGGCAACAAGAAGGCACGATCAGCGCTTCGGCTAATCCGACCGGGTACCGACTCGATGGGCGAATCGTGGATCCGGCTCAAGATCATTGAAGCCGGTCTACCGTGCCCTGACGTCAACATCGTCGTCAAACGCGACGACAACGGAAGCTACTACGTCGTGGATCTCGGCTATCCCGAACTGAAGATCGGCATCGAATGCGACGGCCCCCGCCACGACGATCCTGACAGGGTTGCGCGCGACACCGAACGCGAGAACCACCTCAGGGCCATGGGCTGGAAGCTCATCAGGGTGAACCACTCTCACTATCGTGACCTCGCAAACTTCATCGCCGCCCTCCGCGAAACACGAGCCGAAGCCATCGCCCTGCACCGCGCCCGTTTCTAGCACAGGACTTCGGTCGCTCCTGCCACCTCCGCCGTTCCCCCTACCGTCCCCCTTGCCCCGCCCCACAAACAGGACAGCGCCCCCCACAAACAGGCAGAGGGCACAAATGCAGGTCACCGAACGCCGACGCTCAACACGGCCCGGCATTCGCGCTGGTCAAGGAGGGTGGCCGATCCATCTACGGTGACTCGCCCCTGCACTTGTGCCCACTGCCCCCAGGACAGCGCCCCCCACAAACAGGCAGAGGGCACAAATGCAGGTCACCGAACGCCGACGCTCAACAACGCCCAGCATTCGCACTGGTCAAGGAGGGTGGTCGATCCATCTACGGTGACTCGCCCCTG
>WQYN01000245.1 GCA_009781225.1 Micrococcales bacterium
ACCAAACCTCCGAGCTGGGCTCGCTGCTCGACCCGGCCGCCGACCGCGCCTTCATCATTGTCGGCGTCGTGTGCCTCGCGTGGCGCGGGATCATCCCCTGGTGGCTCCTCGCCGCCTTGCTCGCCCGCGAGGTCGTAATGGGCATCACACTCCTTGCCCGCCGTCGCGCCGGCCTAGGGCCGATGGCGGTCGAATTCCTCGGCAAGGCCGCGACCCTCGCGCTCATGTACGCCTTCCCCCTCCTGCTCATCGCCTCGCTCGACTGGTGGATCGGCGACGTGGCCTGGGTCCTTGGCTGGGCGTGCAGCCTCTGGGGCCTGGGGCTGTACTGGGTGGTCTGCGTCGTCTACGTCCTGGAGTCGCGCGACGAGATTCGCGAGGCGGGGGTGGGGGAGGGCGTGACAGCGTGCGTTACCCAAGCTACCTCGGAGAGGGGAGCGGTGACGTGAGTGGGCGACGTGACCCAGTGTTCCTGAGGAGGGATAACGCGCGTGGGCGAGCGGCTGGGCGGCCCGCGTCCCGCCCTGTGGACGCCTCGATGACCCTGCTCAACGAGGTGATGAACCGCCCACTCGACGCCGGGTACGCCGAGGCGGCGGCGCGGCGCGCGGCGGGGGAGCGCCCGTCGAGACCCTTGACGGTCGCAGTCGCTGCCCTCGCTGCCGCTGTCCTAGGGCTCGGCGCCGGGACCGCCGTGGCGGCTTTGCGAGCTCCCGCCCCCGAGAAGGCTCGAGCCCGTGCTTCCCTTGAGGAGAAGGTCGCTGCGCGCGGACAGACCGTTGCAGACCTCGCCGCCGTGGGCCGAGCTCTCACGATGGAAGTGGCCGCCGCCGAAGCGCAGGCGCTGGACTCCACCGACCCCGCGATCGCGCGCCTGTCCGCAGGGCTTGCCGTGACCTCCGGTGCCGTTGCTCTGCGGGGCCCTGGCCTGGTGATCGAGCTGATCGAGGACAGCGCGGCCGTATCGCGAGGAGTCGTCGAAGCTCAGATCACCTCCTCTGATCTCCAATGCGTCGTCAACGGCCTCTGGGAAGCCGGGGCCGAAGCGATCTCCGTCAACGGCATCCGTCTCACGGCCACGTCACCGATTTCCTCGGGGGGCGGCGCTCTGCTCGTTGACCTCGTCCCCGTGGGCTCGCCCCTCACGGTGACTGCTCTTGGGGACGGCCAGGTCATGGAGATCCGCTTCGCCCGCACCTCCGGGGCAGCGCGCCTCCAGCTCCTCCGCTCGGACTTCGGCGCCAAAGTCTCGATCGGCCCCTCCTCCGACCTCCGTGTCCCCGCAGCCGCCCGCGCCCCCGCCCTCTACCACGCCCAACCGGTTGCCCAACCCGTCTCGCGACCCGCACCGCCCTCCACGTTCCCGCCTACCCCACCCGAAGGAACCGCACCGTGATTGCTCTGCTTGGACTGGTCCTTGGCGTGGTCGCCGGGGTGTTTCTTCACCCCACGGTCCCGCCTGAACTCGCCCCGTACCTGCCGATCGCGGTGGTCGCGGCGCTTGACGCCCTAGCCGGGGCTGCCCGCGCTGTGCTCGACGGTGTTTTCGACCACCGTGTCTTCGTTGTCTCCTTCGGCTCAAACGTCCTGGTCGCGGCCTTCATCGTCTTCCTTGGAGACCAGCTCGGCGTCGGCTCCCAGCTCTCTACCGCTGTCGTCGTGGTCCTAGGAATCCGCATCTTCTCCAACGCCGCCGCGATCCGTCGCCGCCTCTTCCGAGCGTGAACCATGAGTGACTCTCCAACCTCCCGGCCCTCCCCGCGTTCCAGCTCGCCTCCACTCCAACCTCAACCCTCCCCGCGTTCCAGCTCGCCTCCGCCCCAGCCCCTACCCTCTACGCGTTCCAGCTCGCCTCCACTCCAACCCCCTCCCTCCTTTCCCCCCTCCCGTCGCCGTCCCGAGGCGCCTGACCCGACTTCTCCGTCCTCATCCGGCAAGCGTGCGGAGGCGACGGCGTGGAAGCGACTGCGGCGCGCCCTGCTCCCACGCGTGAACTCCCGCCAGCTCGCCGCCGCGGCACTGTGCGCCATCGTGGGATTCGGGGCGGTGATCCAAGTCCAGCAGCGCTCCCAAGCGGACTTCTCCGGGCTGCGCGAGGTCGAACTGCTTGAGCTCCTGGACCAGCTGACCCTGAGGTCCGACGAGCTGACCTCGCAAAACGCCGCGCTCGAGGCGCAGAAGGAGACCCTGCTCACCGCCCGAGACAAGGCCGCCGCGGCCCGGGAACAAGCCCAGGCGCGCACGGAAGTCCAGGGCCTGCTGGCGGGAACTCTCGCAGCCCAAGGTCCCGGAATCATCCTCATCATCGACGATCCGAACCGCGCCCTGACAGCGATGGAGATCTACCACGTGCTGGCGGAGCTGCGCAATGCAGGCGCCGAGGCAATCAGCTTGGGCAACGTCCGAGTGACGGCCTCGACCTGGGTGGGGGAGGGGAGTGGGGGACTGGTGGTCCAGGGCGAACCGATCACACCCCCCTACGCCTTCCGCGCGATCGGAGACGCGAAAACCCTAGAAGTCGCGCTCAACATCCCCGGCGGAGTGACCGCGACAGTCCGCACCGCCGGCGGAACGGCGGCCATCACGCCCATGGAGACCCTCGTCATCGACCAAGTCGTCGCCCCACCCACCCCCG
>WQYN01000246.1 GCA_009781225.1 Micrococcales bacterium
AGCAGTAGAGACCGGCACCTACCAACTCTCCGTCCAGGTCCGCGACCGCGCGAACGGCAACCCCGTCGCCGGCGTCCCCGTGACCATCACCCTCCCCACCGCCGACGCCGGACAGCCCTTCTTCCCTGAGGCCATCTCCCCGACCATCACAAAGACCACCAGCTATGCCGGTCTCATCGAGGTCACCGTGGCCTCCACGCGCGCCGGCTCCTTCCCGGTCGAGGCGACCGTCCTCTCCCTAGAGACCGTGGCCGGTTCGCCGACAAACCTGGTGTTCACCACCGACCAGGTCGACCTCACCGCCTCGCGCCTGTGGACCGAGGACACCGGCTCCCGCTACGCCGATGGCGAGTCCCACTTCGTGATCAAGGCTGAGCTCGTTGACCGGTTCGGCAACCCCGTTCCCAACACCGACATCGCCTTCGCCGCCTCCGGCGCAGGCATGACCAGCGCCCAGACTCCCTCCTCAGGCAAGACCGATGCAAATGGCCAGGCCTCCATCCACGTCGCCGCCAACGCCGCAGGCCCCGTCATCGTGACCGCCAGCGCCCGCAGCGAAGGCATGATGAAGAAGCTCGTGACGAGCACCGGCGAGCACCAGCAGGTCCGCCTCGCCTTCGTCCCCGGCGACATCGACTACTCCGCTTCCTTCTTCACCCTCCCGACCGCCGACGCAACAAAGGTCGCCGGCGATGACGCGAACGCCCACCTCGTGGTCGCCTGGCTCTACGACGCCCACGGCAACCCCATCGACCTGTGCTTGGACGAGCTTGGCGAGCCCACCACCTGCCAGTTCGACCTCCTGGACGCGATCGCGACCGGGCTCGAGGGCGACGCCACAGTCTCCGCATTCCGCAAGGCTGGCCCCCCGGAGCTCCCCGAGATGGGCGCTGCCGGAAACCAGTACGTCGCCACCATCACCTCGAAGACCGCCGGCGACAAGACCCTCGCCCCGACCTTCGACGGCGCCGCGCTTCGCCCCGCGACCCCTGCCGCTGACACCGTCACCTTCGTGGCAGACAAGCCCTCCTCGCTCACCTCCTCCTTCACCGTTACCACGACCGCTTCAGTTGTGGCCGATGGCGAATCGACCCAGGCCGTGACCGCTCAGATCCGCGACCAGCACGGCAATCCGATCCCGGGTTTGGCTTCCAGGCTCGCCGCGTCGGCTACTCCGGCCGTGGTCGGCACCTTCACCGCGGTGGATGGCCAGCCCGGCACCTACAGCGCGATGATCACCTCGACCGTCGCCGGCTCCCACCCGGTCGACGTCACTCTGTCGATCCTGGGCGGACCCGAGTTCAACCTGAGCGCTGACGGAAATGCTGACGCGGTCTTCGTCCATGGTGACCCGGATGCGACCAAGTCGAAGCTGGTGTTGAGCCATGCTTCCCAGACTGTGGGCCAGAACGTCACTGCGACGATCACCCTGCGTGATGCGCACGGCAACCCTGTCCCTGGCCACTCGGCGCGCCTGTGGCTGGCACCAGCCCCTCAGCCCGCGTTCGGCTCCGACGTCCTGACTGCCAACTCTGATGAGTCGGGAATCATCACCTTCACGTTCACCTCCCTCCAGGCTGCTTCTCATGAGGTGCGGGCCGACCTGGCAGAGACCGGCGATCAGATCACCGGTTCTCCGACTCCTCTGGTCTTCACCCCCGGAGCGATCGCTTCGGCAACGTTGACCAAGACCAGCCCCGCACTGGAGCTCGCCGCCAACGGGCCGATCGCCCACTCGGCAGTCGTGACCCTCAAGGATGGATACGGCAACCCGATCCCCGGAGCCACCATCGACTTCGAGCTGAAGAACCTCGCCGCAGCAACCATGTACCCGGCTGATGGCGTGGTCGTCACTGATGCTTCGGGCGAGGCCAGGATCGAGGTCTCCTCCTCGACCGTGGGCAAGGCCACCTTGTCGGCAACAATCCGCTCCTCGGCCACAGCAACCGACCCGGGCTCAGTCCAGTTCACATGGACCAACACCCCCGAGGCTGAGGTTGTCTTCGACCTGACCACCGGCACCAAGACCGTTGGCGACAACGTGAACCCCCACTGGATCACCGTCACCGTCACCGACATGAACTCGGTCCCCGTTGCTGACATTGAGGATGAGCTTGCCGCCCAGGCAGGCGACGCGACAATCGGCGAGTGGGATCCCATCATCCCGGGCGTCTACAAGGCAGCGATCACCGCGACCACCGCAGGCATCAAGGATCTTCAGGTTGCCTACGGCGCCAACGTGGGAACCCCGCAGGTTGCAGGACGCGACTCGGTCGAGTTCATCGCCGCAGCACCCTCCCTGGCCAAGTCCCGCGTCCAGGTCTCCGAGGGAACCCAGATCGCCAACGGCACAGACACTCACACCGTGACCGTCGACCTGATCGACGCATGGAACAACCCAGTCCTCGACGCGACACTGGCCAAGCCGACCATGACCCCCGAGACCACTGGACTCACAGTCACCGCCTTTGAGACCGACGCCTCGACTCCTGGTCGTTACGTTGCCAAGGTCTCCACGACCACGGCCGGCGCCCTCACCGCGTCGGTGACTGTTCCTGGCGTGGGCGAGATCCCCGCTCACGGACTCAACCAGGTTGCCCTGTTTGTCGCGGGCGCACCGTCTG
>WQYN01000247.1 GCA_009781225.1 Micrococcales bacterium
GAATCGTGCGTATCTCGACACTGCGAAGGTCCTGCAGGCGCTTTGTCCATCTGGACTGGTTCCAGCACGCTCAGCCAGCGAGACACACCGATCGTGGGACGCGCCGAGTCGCGCAAACGACGCCCGAGACGGACTCGGTCCAATGCGCGATGGCGCCGATCAGCAGCGCGATCCCAAGCAGCACCGCCCAAGGCCCGCGCGGTCCGGGCTGAAGGTGGAACACCCGTGGAAGCGCAGATCGGACGCCGGGCGCCGGCGCTTGTCGCGGACCAGCGTGGTCCCGCGGTCCTCACAGATGAGCGCGCCCGTGCGGTCCTCGCCGAGCGCGAATCGGTTCGTCGGTGATACGCCGGCGCGAGCGCGCGAGCGACGAGCCCACCGAGGCTGAGGCGCAGCCAATCGGGTAGGGGCCGGGCTTTCCCCGGCCCCTCCCACACCACCGGACATGCGGGTCCGCATCCGGCGGTTCGCTTAGCGTGCCCGGAACTGGTGGTAATTGTCGGTGAGGGTGCGCAGGCCTTGGCTGGCCCAGTAACCGTTGGTCATCGTTCGCTGCAGCGGTGGTGAGGCCGCTGCGCGCCAGTAGCCCTTGTGGATCGCTGCCCATCGGGAGGCGTCCGTTTCATGGGCTCCGAGCGCGATCAGGTTGCGCCGCCGTGTCCAGTAGCGCTTCCATTCTTTCCAGCGGATCTGACGCAACCGCCGCCGGAGCCATTCATCGAGGTCACGGAACGGGCTGGGGTGGTCAACGAACTGGAAATAAGCCATCCAGCCGCTCGTGAAGCGGTTGATCTCAGAGATCCGCCGCTTCATCGACACTCCCCAATTCCGCCGGGTCAGATCCCGCAAACGATCCTGGGCCCGTTTCAAGGCCCTTGGGTCGATCCTGATCGTGATCTGCCCCTGACGGCTCATGAACGCGAACCCGAGAAAGGGACGCGCGGTCGCCCTGCCAACAACAGACTTCTCGATGTTGACTTTGAGCTTGAGCCGCTCCTCGATAAAGCGCGTGATGCTCTCCATGACCCGCTCGCCCGCGCGCCGGCTGCGGACATAGACACGCCCGTCATCGGCGTAGCGAACAAAGCACAGCCCACGCCGGTCAAGCTCCCAGTCGAGATCGTCGAGCATGATGTTGGACAACAACGGCGACAGCGGCGACCCCTGTGGAGTCCCCTCCGCTGATGCTGTGACAACTCCGTTGCTCATGATCCCGGCCTGCAAATAGAGCCGGATCAAGCGCAGCAATTGCTTGTCATCGATCCTGCGAGCGACCCTTGCCATCAACGCGTCGTGCCCAACGCGGTCAAAGAACGCGTCCAGGTCAAAATCGACGCACCACACCGCGCCATCCTCGATGAACTGGCGTGCCTGCCCCACAGCCTGATGGGCTGAGCGTCCGGGCCGAAACCCGAAACTGCAGGGATGAAACAACGGGTCAAACACAGGCGTGAGCACCTGCGCGATGGCCTGGCAGATCAACCGATCCACCACCGTCGGCACCCCCAACATCCGCTGACCGCCCGCCGGTTTCGGGATCATCACCCGACGGACAGGCTGTGGTCGGTAGGTGCCCGCGTCAAGCTCTGAGCGGACCTGCTCCCAATGATCAAACAACCACGGGCGCAACTCCTGAGTGCTCATCCCGTCCACGCCAGCAGCGCCACGGTTTGACTCGACGCGCTTCAACGCCTCAGCCAGGTTCTCCCGGGACAACAACCGCCCCCAGAGACCACCGACCTTGGCAGGGTGAGCATTGGCCCTGTCCTGCACCGGATCATGACTACGCTCTGACCGAGGTTCATCGGGCTTCACCCGATCACCCCACCGACCAGGCCCCTCACGGGGTTGGCTGCGGTCGACGCCACGATCACGAGCCCAGACCTCCTGATGCTCGGCCTCACGTTCGGTCCTTCCCAGCCACCAACAATCCCGGCTGGTACTACGACCTCTGCTGACTTCTCCACAGCGAACAGCGACCTCTCGATCACCGTCGTCGCTCCCCACCCGACGAACGACCCGAAGGCCGGACGGGCATCCGGCGACACCCATGGAGATCTCCCGGGATAAGTCACGCCACCTTCTCCACACACCCGCCGCATCTACACAACAGCCCCTTGATGACGACGGGCTTCGCGATTCTTTGCTCGCTCGCCCAAGCCGCCGTGCCTAATGCGATTCGTGTCCCTCGGGTCATGGATTCGCCTCCGGCTTCCTTCCCACCCCGCCTCACGACGACGCAGTTGCCATCAGCTTGTGGTTAGCGTCATCTCCGCCACAGGGGACTCCCACCCCCGAGCGACGTGACATGCCCGGCGTACAATTCCGAAGGCCCCGCCGAAGCGAGGCCTTCTAACCAGTAGCCGAAGCATCTGGGGGTGTGCCTACAGGGTACTCGGAGCGTCAACCGACGACCTGCGCGGGCGCATGGGAGGCTTCCAAAAAGCTTCCACACGGCCTGCCAGCCGCACGCCCAACCGCGAGAATCGCAGCGGATCGCCCACAACCACAGGCGATCCGGCTATGGGCGGTGAGGGGCTCGAACCCCCGACATCCTGCGTGTAAAGCAGGCGCTCTACCAACTGAGCTAACCGCCC
>WQYN01000248.1 GCA_009781225.1 Micrococcales bacterium
AGGGGCGCGTGCGGACCCCTCACAACGAGGTGGGTTCGAGGCCTGCGACGACGCGGTCGCGGGCAGCCAGCACGCTGGGTAGACGCGAGTCGTTCTCTACCCAGCGCGCGACCGCTGGTGAGATGGCATCCAGGGCCGAAAGCACCTTGGCGTGGTCCTCGGCAAGGTCGCGCGCGAAGACCGGTTCGTGATGCGCGACCCTGTTCCGCAGTCTTCTCATTCGCTCCAGGTCACGGTGGAGATCCCGTCGTTGGAGTGTGAGGTGAGGAAAACCGAACTGGAGAGCGGGTGCCCATAGGAGTTGGTGGTAACGGTTTGCCAGCATGGCCGTCCAAAACCCGAAGCCCAGCTTCGCCACCACATGTCCAGGGGTGGCGAGAGGGCCCTTGTCCTGGCGGACACTGGCGATGGCTTCGCTGAGTCGCCGAACCTCAAACTCGCGGAGTTCTGTGGTTCCATTCCACCAGTCGGCACGACCCACGTAGGTCTCTAGCTGGGCGTGGATCGTGTTTCGCAGAGTAACCTCCACGACGTGGAAACCGCCCCACAGAGCAGACGAGACAGCGGCGTTCCAGGTGTACAGGCGCACCGCTCGCTCCATGTCGCCCCCGCACGCCGCAACGTAGCTATCAAGCCGGTCTGGAGTGAGCGCGGCCACGACGGCTAGATGATCGACTTGCTGGCCCGGCACTGGGCCCTCCACACTGTATGATTGTCGACGTGCGCCCCGGACGATGCCGCGAAAGCGGTAGCCGCGCCGGGGCAATTTTTTTTGCCTACTGGCGCCGCGACCGTCATGTTGAAGCTGGTCAAGTGACGATCGGATGAGCTGTTCTCCACGTCGACGATGCTATCTTCGACCACGGACACAGCGGGAGGGACGGCGGCGGGGGGCGTTATCGTGTGCGGGCGCGGGGCCGAGTGAGGAACCGACTCGCGGACTGGGCGGCTGTCGAGTCTCATCGAGGCGTCGGGGGGCGTGGAATGGAGTACACTGGCGGGGCACGTAAATCCCCTGTCGTGGGGCTCCGCATGGTTCCTCGTAAATAGCGGCAGGGGTTGTGCTTTTCTAGGCCCCAATGCTGGTCTCCTCGACCACCACCGCACCGTCCAGGATGCTGCTGTAGGACGCATCGCCGCGCTCGTACTTCGCAAAGAAGCTCCACGAGATGCAGTCCACCGCCTGCAGGCCCTTGTGGGCGCTTGGGCGAGCGATCACAACCTCCAGGCCAGCTCCGAAGCGGTCTCCGGTGTGGTCACGGATGAACGATGTGAAGTTGGCGTTGAGGATGCGGTTCGTTTCGCGTTGCGAGGCAATCACGCGGATTGGCTCGCCCACGATCGTGGGTCGAAGCACTGTAATCCTGTCGAGCACAGCGGCTACGATGCGGCTGTACAGGACGTGTTTCTCAGTGGCGATTCCGCTCGGAGCGCACCGCTTGTCCAGGCGAACTACAACCACGCAGATGTCGAGGCTGGCCAACAGTCGAAGCCCAGATTCCCGCTCTCGTCCAAATAGAGGTAGACCATCACAATCACCTGCCGGTCGGCTTCGTCACTCGGACAAGAGTACGAGCAGCCACGGACACAGCGGGAGGGACGGCGGCGGGGGTTGGGTGAGGGACGTCATCGTGCGCTTCTGCGGGACGGGGGGACTGCGGGGGGTGCGGTGCGAGGTTGGTTGGGGGCGTCATCGTGCGCGGCCGACTACAGGACGAGGAGGTGCCGTGGCTCGAACCCAATGACCGCTGCGGTGTTGATTCTCCGGTCGAAGGTGACAAGCTGTCCATCACGCGCGACGGCCAAGGCGAGGAGATAGACATCGGTGATCTGTGATGGGCCGGAGATCCTCGTGGAGTCGATGATGAGCCAGTTCCGCAGGGAAACGTGGCACGGCCAATACTCATGGTCGGAGTGGCCTGACGCGGACCTAAGGAGCCGAGCCGCAGTCGGGACGTCGATTCCGTGCGCGTAGCCCTGCCTTGACGCGATTCGCGCGAACCCATTCTCGGTCAGCGCGCAGGTAGCCCAACCCTGGTTGGCGTTCGCCTCGAACCACGACACCGCGTCACCGTGCCGGTCGTGCCGGGCATCGAACAGCGCAAAGAGGAAGTTGACGTCGAGCAGAGCGGACACTACACGCCCAACTCGTCACGGAGCTTGTTGATCAGGTCGGAGGTGACCACCGTCCCGTCCGGCGGGATGACGTGGATACCGCGCCTGCATAGCCACTGGTCTTCCGGGCTGAGATCCGAAGGGCAGGACTCCTCCTCGGCGCGAGCTGCTGCCGTGCGCGTGCGGACGCGCTCAACGAGCTCATCCTTTTCCTCAAGGGATAGCGCGTCGACCTCGGCCCACAGCGTGTCGCTAATCACGGAGCCCATGGTACCCGCAGGAGAAGGACGTTGCTCGGGGGTGCGGTGCGGGGGGCCGGGGGGGTGCGGTGCGGGGTTGGGTGGGGGGCGTCATCGTGCGCGTGTGCGGGACGGGGGGGCTGTGGGGGGGCGGTGCGGGGCGACCCTGTGCGACCCCTACTCCCCGGCGAATCCGCAACGGAAGCCCGGCGAATCCGCAACGGGAGCCC
>WQYN01000249.1 GCA_009781225.1 Micrococcales bacterium
GTGGGGGGTCGGGCTGGGGTTGGGGGTGGGGGGTCGGGCCGGCGCGGCCAGAGGGGGGCGGTGCCCATGCGCCAGAGCTTTACCAGGCAGAGGACTAGTAACACAACCAGGCCTGTGTTTCGGGTTACTACCACCATTACGGCTAGGAAGTTCCCCTCTAGGAACGGGAAGTAGATCGCTGGGTAGATCAGGTGGGTGAGGAAGGCTAGGAGGCCGGTGCCGGCGGCGATGACCCTCCACCAGCGGCTTCGGGAGTAGGAGATGAGCGCCACGGCGACCGGTGGGCCGATCCACGCTAGGAACTGGGGTGAGCCCACCTTATTCGTCACGATCATCGCAGTCAGGGCCGCCAGGGCTGCTACGGGAAGGGCTTGACGGGGACGGTTTCGCGCGCGCCAGGCAAACAGACCGATCAAGACCGTGACGATGACGAGCAGCACATCGGTCGTTCGAGCCACGGCCATGGGCGCGACGCCCGTCACCTCGTGGGTGCCAAGCTCGTTGTTGAACTCGGCTATGAAGTCCGAGTTGCGCGAGAAAGAACGCACAATGAGGAAGGGCGTCGCGGCTACGGCCTCAACCTGAAGGCCGCGGCCTGCCTGCTGGAAGAAGAAGCCCAGCACGCGGCCAGGACTGGCGCCCAACGCCATTGCCCCACCGATCACCCCGACGCAGGTCGCCGCCGCGGGCACCAGCACCGAGCGCAGACGGTCCTTGACCAGCGCGAACAGGGGAACGACCGCCGCACCGGGCGCCACCTTGACCCAGGCCCCGAGAGTCAGCGCGACGCTGGCGACGCGAGGATGTCGAGCCGCCGCCGCTAGGCCCACGATGATGAGCGGCGCGGCCACTGAGTCAACCCGGGTCAGCGCGGTGGGCCCGAGTAACGCGAGGTAGGCCATCCAAAACGCGATCCCAATCGCCGCTTTGCGCCCTTTCCCGAGTCGCCACATTGCCAGGCAGGCCAGCCCATTTAGCCCGGTCACCATGAGATGCCAGCTCGTCATGAAAGAGAGCGACGTCACTCGCGCGATGAGGTCAGTCACCGCCATGGGAATCAAGGCTGCGCAGGGATACACCCACGAGAAGTCGCGCACCGGCCAGCTCCCCATTTGGCGCGCATTCGTCATCCAATAGTCGTAGAGGCCAACATCGGTCGCCGCCGACTGCTCCGGCCCTAGGTCAATAAACAGCAGATAGAGGTGGACCGCCATAAACAACACGAGGAGGCCCAAGATAATCGGAGGCCCTGAGTCGCGAGCAGTTCGCGCCCACCTCTCGCGAGGCGTCCCCTTCCCGAGAGACCCTCCCCCTCCGCGAGGCGCTCCCCCTCCGCGAGGCGTTCCCCCTCCAAGAGGCCGCCCCACCTCGGGAGACGTCCCGCGTCCGGGAGACCTCCCCTTTCCGCGAGGCGCCCTTTTCTCGCGGGTCGTCGTGGGCTCATCATGATCAGGAAGCATTCGCGAGCCCTACCCGAGCGGAATCGTGATGGTCGGCGAGAGAATGTCACCCTTGAATTCCAACGCATGAGGCACGTCATCCGTACCCACATCGAAAACAAGATACCCTGGCGTCGCCAGATTCGGGTCGAGAGGCCCCGTCCCCAGCGGCTCTCTTGGCAGAACCGACAGGGACGCGACATCCGCGTCATAGGCTCGCCCGTCCGCCATAACGAGCTTTTGCATGTTGGGCGGGAATTGCCCCTTTCCGTCGCCCGTGTACGTGACCACGACGTCGAACACAATGAATGTCCCATTCGCCGCCGTCCACGACCCGTCGTCCCCCAACTCGGTTTGACCGGTGTCGATTCCGTTGATAATCATCGAGTAATCCCCGCTGACAAACTCGCGGCCCTTCGACCACGCTGTCGCCCCGCGCTGACCCGGGCTGGGACCGGTGGGGGTCGAGGGTTCCGTCACGCTCGTGGTCGGTGCCGTCGGGAAGGCCGCCGGGTCCTCGTCCGGCTCGCCTGAGGACAGCGCCACCACGATGAGGACGATGGCGAGTACAAAGGCGGCAGCCGAGGCCGCGGCGATCCCGACCCAGCCCGCCGACGAGACGCGCTTCCCGTCCGCCGCTGAGTCCGGTGGAAAGCCATCCACCAGGTCGGCCTCGCCTCCCACGGCCGGAGCGGCGTCAGCCAGCGCTGCCGGCGAGATTATGGCGGTGATCTCGCTGAACGACGGTGATTCGTCCGCTCCCAGCACGGACGATGGCGGCCCTTGCGTCGTAGGAAGACCTCCGGCTTCGTGGACCTCCCCTCCGGTAGGGGGTGGGACCGGAATCGGAGTATCAGCGGGAGCCGCGCCAGGACTCGCGGGGAGGGTAGGCGACGTCGCGAGAGAAGGGCTGGTTCCGTCATCGTGCGCGGGGGGCGGGGCAGGAGAAGGGCTGGTGCCGTCATCGTGCGCGGGGAGCGGGGCGGGAGGAAGGCTGGTGGCGTCATCGTGCGCGGGGGCGTCCTTGAGGACGGGGTGGGGGACCAGCGCGCGGCGACGCTTCGTAGGCGTGGGCGACACCGTGGGCGGGAAGACCGGCGCGACGGCGTGGAGGGGAGGGCCGGCCGGGTCGGCGGGCGGGAGGA
>WQYN01000250.1 GCA_009781225.1 Micrococcales bacterium
AGATCGCTGTGACCTGGAACCCCGGTGCGCCCTCGAAGACCACCACGACCCTGACCGGGACGACCGGCGAGCGGGTTGCTGATGGTATCGACTACCACGAGGCAACCGTCCTGGTGGCCGATGAGTACTCCAACCCCATCCCCGGCATCACCGTGGCTATCGAGCTTGACGGCGTCGGCACCCTCGCTTCAGACTTCGAGGCCAGTGGACAGACCAAGAGCGACGGCACCTTCACCGCCCGATATGTCTCTGACTACGTTCTCGGCCAAGCCACCGTTCAGGCCCGCGTCGGAGACGACCCCTCCTTCCTCGTGACCGACGGAGATAGCTCGGATGAGACCGCGACCCTCGCCTGGACTTGGGTCAAGCAGCCCGGCGATTCCAACGGATACTTCACCGTCCCGACCGACACCAAGGTTGCCGACGGCAGCGCAACCCACATGATCGCCATCGTGCTCATTACCGCTGATGGCAAGCCGATCGTGGGCGAGGCTTCTAACCTCAAGGTGACCGCCACCCCGACCACCAACTCGCCGGAACGCCCGGCCGGGACCAACTGGACCGTGAGCTCCGTCCAGCCGGTCAGCGGCCAGCCAGGGCATTACACCGTCTCGATCACCTCGACCTACGCGGCCACCCTAACCATCGCGGTCAGCCACGACGAGGCGTCCCTCAGGGCCAACCCGACCGGTCAGGACACAATCACCTTCACCTCCGGCCCGGCCTGCGCAGACCCCATCACGAGCACAATGACGGCGCTGACCACTGGTCCGAAGGCTGCCGACAAGGTCGAGACCCACTCCGCCCAGGTGACCGTTCGAGACTGCAACGGCAACACGGTTGCTGATCAGAAGGTTGCTTTCGCACTGACCGGTGGCCAGGCCAAGGACTCTGGTCTGACGGTTGACACTGACTCGTCAGGGCAGGCGACCTTGGAGTTCGCTTCGGACTCCTTCGCCTCCCACACCGCGGTCCTGTCCGCGACCATCCAGGTTGACGGCAAGCAGATCGCGATCCCCGTGGAAGATGCGGCTTCTCAGACGGAGCTGGAGTTCGAGTTCTCCTCCCGGACCCCGGACAACTCCGAATACACCGTCACCGACGGCACCAAGATTGCCGACGGCATCGACTTCCACACGATCACCGTTGACCTGCGCGACGCACAAACCGTTCCCGTGGCCGGCCAGGCCGTCCGCATCTACGCGATGGCCGAAGGCCGCGGCGCCGAGGCGAACGCCACGGTCACCAGCTTCACCGAGACCTCGACTCCCGGCACCTACACCGCTCAGGTCACTTCGATCTCTCAGGGCATCAAGGACCTGACCGTTTCCTGGTCGCACGAGGGCACCATGCAGGCCATTGCCCCCGTCGCCTCCTCCGAGGTTGAGTTCGTGGCCAAGCCGAACCCCACCGTCGACTCCACCTGGTTCACCGTCTCCGGCGGCCAAAAGGAGCCCAACGGTACCGACGCCCACACCATCACCGTCACAGTGAATGATGACAATGGCAATGCGATTCGGGGTGCTGCGGGTCGGATTCATGCTTCGTCGAAGATGCTGGTGACGGGTGATGCTGATGTGGCGACGATTGGTTCGTTCACGATGATCGCGGACGGTGTCTACCGTGCGCCTATCACCTCGATGACCGCGGGTATCCACCGGGTTGAGGTCGCCATCGATCTCCTCCCCTCCGGAAGCGGCCAGCTCGCCGTCCTCCCCAAGTTCAACTCAGACGCAGACTTCGTCGCCACGACCGCCGGCTGGGCCCAGCTCACGGTGGTCGGCGGTCCGAGTCAGGCTGTTGAGACCGGTGCCTACCAGCTCTCTGTTGTGGTTCGCGACCGCGCGAACGGCAACCCCGTCGCTGGTGTCCCCGTGACGCTCACTCTTCCCACGGCTGATGCCGGGCAGCCGTTCTTCGGTGAGGGCGTTTCGCCGACTATCACCAAGACGACTAGCTATGCCGGTCTGATTGAGGTTGCTGTTGCTTCGACTCGCGCTGGGTCTTTCCCGGTTGAGGTGTCCGTCGACTCCCTGGAGACTGTGGTTGGTTCGCCTGCTTCGCTGGTGTTCACAACTGATCAGGTTGATCTTGCTGCTTCGCGTTTGTGGACTGAGGACACCGGTTCGCGGTATGCCGACGGAGCGTCCTACTTTGTCGTTAGGGCTGAGCTGGTTGACCGGTTCGGCAACCCTGTTCCCAACACTGACGTCGCCTTTGAGGCTTCGGGTGCTGGTCTGACGTCGGCTCAGGTTCCTTCTTCGGGCAAGACCGATGTGCAGGGACTTGCTTCCATCCATGTTGCTGCCAACGCTGCGGGTCCGGTCACGGTGACCGCGAGCGCTCGCAGCGAGGGGTCGATGAAGAAGCTGGTTACGAGCACTGGCGCGGAGCAGCAGGTTCGGCTTGCTTTCGTTGCTGGTGACATTGACTACTCCGCTTCGTTCTTCACGTTGCCGACGGCTGATGCAACAAAGGTCGCTGGTGATGACGCGAACGCCCACCTGGTGGTGGCTTGGCTCTACGACGCTCACGGCAACCCGATTGACCTGTGCC
>WQYN01000251.1 GCA_009781225.1 Micrococcales bacterium
CGCCAAGCTCACCGTCAAGGTCACCGGCAAGAAGGCTGGCTACGCCACCAAGACCAAGACCTCCAAGGCCAAGGTCATCAAGTAACCCCTAACCCCCTACCAGGACAGGAAACCCCCACAAGGGACCCACCCCTGGTAGGGAACCAACCCTCACAAGGGGGGCGCAGGCCTGACGGCCCGCGCCCCCCTTCCCCATGCCCCCACCCCGACAACGCGCTGAGTGCGAGGAATCCGACAATTGGGGACCCATGACAGCGATCCCAATTGTCGGATTCCTCGCACTCGGCGCGGGGGGAGGGGGGAGGAGCGTCAGGGTCGGGAGGCGAAGCGGTCCAGGAGGGTTGTGTTGCCGGAGACAATCAGTAGGTCTCGGGCTCCGATGCGGGTCTCATCAGCGGCGTACTCGAACTCGACCCCGGGGGACTTCACCCCGATTACCGTCACGCCGTAGCGTTTGCGGATCTCTAGCTGCCCCAGGGTGAACCCCACCGTCTCCTTGGGGGGCCGCATTTTGACAATCGTGAACCCGTCCTCAAACTCGATGTAGTCGAGCAGTTTCCCCGAGACCAGGTGGGCCAACCGCTCCGCCGCATCGGCTTCCGGCAACACCACGTGGTCAGCGCCGATTCGCTCGAGGATGCGCTTGTGCTCCGCCGACGTTGCCTTGGCCCACACCTGGGCCGTCCCGAGATCAACAAGGTTCGAGGTGATGAGCACCGACGCCTCCAGCGCCGTCCCCACCCCGACCACAGCAATCGGAAACTCCTGCGCTCCAAGCTGATCAAGGGCGTCAGGATCGGTTGCATCTGCCTCGACCAACGAGATCCGACCCGACCAGCGGCGAATCACCTCGGGGTCGGACTCGACCGCAAGGACCTCACGCCCCAGCCGCTCGACCGTCAGCGCCAAGCGCGATCCAAACCGACCCATGCCGATGACCAGCACTGCTCCCTTGTCACCACCGGGCGAGCCCTCATTCTTCCGGTCCACGTCAGCCAGCTCCCTTCCTCAACTAATCGTCACCCCACGATAGAGCGTCCACCCGGCCAGCGGGGGACGCCGGGCGAGCCCGAATCCCTCCCGTCCTCCTCGCGAACAAATCTTCACCCCACGAGCGGGCGTTCCGCCGGCCAACGCAAGACGCTACGGCGGCTCGTCAAAGCGAGAGCCGCGGCAAGCGTCATCGTGCCTAGTCTTCCGATAAGCATCAACGCGATGAGGGTGAGCTTCCCCGCGACCGGGAGTGTCGCCGACAATCCCGTGGTGAGTCCGCAGGTCGCGAACGCGCTCGCCGCCTCGAAGATCACTTGGTCCATGGGTGCCGAGGTTGTGGTCAGCAACAGCAGCACCGCGACAAAGAGGATGACGATCCCCGCCACGACGACGCCCACGGCCGCTCGCAGGACCTCCGGTGGGATGCGCCGCCCGAAGGCTTCAATGTCTCGGTCGCCGCGCGCCTCGGCCCGAATCGCGAGAAGCATGACAGCCAGCGTCGTCACCTTGATCCCGCCGGCGGTGGACGCCGAACCTCCGCCCACGAGCATGAGTGCCACCTGCACCAGCGATGTCTGCGCCGTCACGTCAGCGTGCTCCATGAGCGTGAAGCCCGATGTCTTGGGCGCCACTCCGGCGAAGAACAGCCCCAGAACTCGGGTTGGCACGGGCTGGTCCCCCAGCGTTGCCGGGTTCCTCCATTCAAAGAGTCCGATGACGATCGGCGCTATCACCGCCAAGACGAGCGCCATCGTGAGCGTGAGCTTCGTATGCAGCGTCCAGCTTCGCGGCTGGGACCACCGGCGGCTGATGTTCATCAACACGGGGAATCCGAGCGCTCCGATGAACACCCCCACCGCCACCGGGAGCAGCACTCCAACGTCTGAGACAAAGGGTGCGAGCCCGTCCGATGTCGGGGCAAGCCCCGCGTTGTTGAACGCCGAGACTCCGTAGAACAACGCGTGCCATGCCGCCCGTCCCGTCGAGTCTCCCGCTACCAGGAAGCGGGGGAAGAGGAATAGGGCGATGATGAGTTCGACCGACACCGAGATCGCTGCGACGACCCGCACGAGCGCTCCGACCTGCCCTAACGCTCCCTTCGTCTCGGAGGCGGCGAGCAGTCGCTGGGTCAGCCCGATCCGGCGGGTCACCAACAGCCCGAACAGCGCGCCGATCGTCATGACCCCGAGCCCGCCGACCTGGATCCCCGCGAGCATCGCCACATGCCCCCAGCTCGACCAATAGGAGTGGGTCGGCACCGACTCCAGCCCCGTGACACACACCGAGGAGGTCGCGGTGAACAGCGCGTCAATCACCGACGCCGGCTTCCCCGATCGCGTCGCCCAGGGCGCACACAAAGCCAAAGTGATGAGGACGATGACGGCAAGAAAGGCGGTCACGGCCAGTCGAGCCGGTTGGAACGCCCGCGAGCGCGCCCGAAGAGCCTCCCGCAGGTGGGCAAAGCGCCCCGCTGGGTCACGGGCCACGGCGCACCGTCCCCGCCTGTCCCTCGCGTCTCACGCCCTTCACCCTACGCGTCGTTCGCGCGTGCGC
>WQYN01000252.1 GCA_009781225.1 Micrococcales bacterium
CCCCGCCCCCCGGCCCCCGCCCCGCCCCACCCCCCGCCCCACCCCACCGACTCGACACCGGGACGCGCGCGGTGACATCATGACTGCCGATGGGAGGTGGCGCGTGGCCACGGTCGTGATGTGGGACATTGACGGAACGTTGCTGGTGGCGGACAAGGGGCAGATAGACCTGTTCCTCCTCGTACTCCGAGAAACAGGACCCGCCCCGGCGACGCCGCCGGGTCTCGAGAAGGATGGCAAGACTGATCGGCGCATCGCGCAGGACTACCTCGCCTGGGCCGGGCGCCCCGCCAGTGACATTGATGCCTTCATGGTCCACCTCGATGAGTCCTCCGACGAGTTCATGGCGCGTTACCCTCGGCGACTCATCCCCGGGGTGGGGGCGGCGTTGCAGCTCGCCCGGGAGTTGGGAGCGATCAACGTCCTACTCACCGGAAACACGCGCTATCGGGCCCAGGTCAAGTTGGCCAATGGTGGTGTAGACCTGTCCTGGTTCGACTGGGAGCGATCCGCCTTTGGAGGCCAGGAGACTGACCGCCGCAAGCTCTCAGCGAGAATCGCGGAACACTTCCCAGGACACTCCTACGTCGTCGTAGGCGACACCGACCACGACGCCGACGCCGCCCAACACGTCGGCGCCCACTTCATCCGCATCCCCCCACCCCCCACCCCCCAAACAACCCAAGTGCCCCAAGCCCCCCATTCGCCACTACACTAAGTCGGACACCGCCCCGATGGCCGCCGTCGCAGCCAGCCCGTTGGCCCCCGGCGCGGGAACACGCCTGGGAGAGTGTGAAATGGACATCGACATGCAGGCCCTACGGGTCCTCGAAAGAGAGCGTGAAATCTCGTTCGACGTCCTTGTTTCCGCCATTGAGCAGGCACTTCACTCGGCATACCTTCGCGATCATGCAGCAGTCGAGCACTCCCGAGTTGAGCTCGACAAGAAGACAGGTCACGTCTCCGTATGGGCCACCGAGCTCTCCGAGGAGGGAGAGGTCATCCGAGAGTGGGACGACACTCCCGACGGCTTTGGGCGAGTTGCAGCCGCGACGGCGCGTCACGTCATCGTGCAACGACTGCGCGATGCGGAAGACGCCCAGGCGCTGGGGACTTTCCGGGGCAAGGAAGGTGACATCCTCGCGGGCACGGTCCAGCAGGGGCGTGACCCGAGGCTTGTGCACGTTGACGTGGGAGGGGTCGAGGCGCTGCTCCCGGCGCACGAGCAAGTCCCCGGTGAGCATTATCGTCACGGCGAACGCCTGCGGGCCTATGTGCTGGAAGTGACCCGCGGACTCAAAGGGCCCTCCATTGTTCTATCAAGAACACACCCGAACTTTGTCAAGAGACTCTTCGCTCTCGAATGCCCCGAGGTGGCCAGCGGGGCTGTGGAAATCGCTTCGATTGCCCGCGAGGCCGGACACCGAACCAAGATTGCCGTGCGGTCAACCGCGAAGGACGTCAACGCGAAAGGCGCCTGCATCGGCCCCATGGGCAACCGCGTGAGAGCGGTAATGGCCGAGCTCAAGGACGAGAAAATCGACATCGTCGACTACTCGGAGGACCCAGCGGAGTTCGTCGCAAACGCGCTTTCCCCCGCCCGGGTGACCAGCGTCGAAATCCTCGATGGCACGGCAAGGTCCGCGCGCGCCATCGTCCCTGATTTTCAACTTTCCCTTGCGATCGGAAAGGAAGGGCAAAACGCTCGGCTCGCGGCGAAACTTACGGGCTGGCGCATCGACATCAGACCCGACGTCAGCGAGGACGCCGAAACAACGTAACGCGGGCGAGGATTCGGCTACACTGTCACGCGGCCGGGCTCCGCGCCCGGTATTCGGCTGCCCGTAACGTGGAAAGGCCCGTCTCATGACCGCCCACCCCACACGGACATGCCTCGGATGCCGAACGCGGTGCCCAAGGTCGGCTCTCCTGCGCGTCACCCTGAAATCCGGCGACGGGCCCGCAAGGCTCGTCGTGGATGAGGGCGCGAGGATGGGAGGACGGGGTGCCTGGGTGCATCCTGACTCCCGGTGCGTCAGCAGAGCCCTTGCCCGCACGGCCTTCGAGCGCGCACTCCGCGCGGAAGGGCCCGTCGAGGCGGGGGCGCTCAAAGAGTGGCGCGCGCGGGTCGCCGACACCACTGACCGACCGACCGAACCCAGGGAAGCGGGTGCAACCCTCGATGGACACGCAATGAGTGCCCTGAGATGAAGACCGCACGCCAATAGGTCCTTTCCTGCCTTGGAATGGACCAAGACAGGAGTGAAGTGGCAAAGAAACGCGTCCACGAGCTTGCCAAGGAGTTGGGCGTCACCTCAAAGGACGTCCTGGCCAAGCTCAAGGAGATGGGCGAGTACGTTCGAGGGCCTTCCTCGACCGTCGAGGCGCCGGTGGAGCGCCAGCTCCGCGAGGCATTCCCGCCGCCCGCGCCCGAGCCTGAGCCCGCCCCCGAGCCGCCTCCCGCGCCTGAGCCGACGCCGCCCCCCGCGCCCGAGCCGACCCCCCCTCCCCCGCCCCGGCCCCCCCCCCC
>WQYN01000253.1 GCA_009781225.1 Micrococcales bacterium
GGTAAGTGGTGAGACACAACTGTCCGGTAAGTGATGAGACATGACACGCCCGGAGGGGCTGGCAATTGTCAAAAATGCAGGTTCCCGGGTGTTGGCCGAGCCACTCACTCACTGAGCCACCTCGCTGACCAGGACAAACACAATCGCCGGGTTTGATGGCGGCGGGGTGAACCTGCATTTGTGACAATTGCGAGCCCGCACCAAGCTGTCATGTCTCATCACTTACCGGACAGTTGTGTCTCACCACTTACCGGACAGTTGGTGTCTCATCACTTTCCGGACGGTTCGGGTTGGAGTTGTGCTGCTTGGAGGTCTTTGCGGGTGTGGCGGGTGCGGCGTGGGCCTTTGGCGACGGAGCCGAGTTGGGTGCCGTCGGGGTTGAAGACGGTGATGGTTTGGTCGTCGAACAGGACGCGCATGGTGTGGCCGACGAGGTGCTCTCCGAGGTAGATGAGGTTGTTGCAGATGCAGATCCGTCCGGTGGTCGACACGCGCCGCTCGGCCCAGCGTGGGGCGTCCTCGTCGTTGGAGATGGGTTGCTCGCCTTTCATTTTGCGGCGCCGGGCCGGAGGTGGCGTGCCGGTTTCGGTGGATGGTTGGGGCGCTGACTGTGGGGGGATCGCGCGGACGGACGGGCCGATGCTGTCGGGGGGCTGGACCGGTCGGGGCTTGGCTTTGGGTTTGGCCTGATATGCGTCGGCCGGCGCTTGGCCTGGTTCGAGCCCCTGGTGGGAGCGGTGGTGGTTGTAGTAGTCGTCGAACTCGTCGACGAGTCGTTGCAGCTGACGGCCAGTGGTGATGGGACGGTGGGCGTTAAGGTATTTCCGGATGGTTTGGTGCAGGCGCTCGTTCTTGCCCTGGGTAGTCGGCTTGTTCGGCCTGCCGGTGATCGGTTCGACGCCCAGGCTGCGCAGGTAAGCCTCGAGCCGGGTGGTGACGCCAAGTCGGGACCGGTTCAGAGCAACACCGTTGTCGGTCAGGAACCTTGCAGGCACGCCGTGCTGGATGATCGCGCGGGAGACGACCTCGATGACGGCGTCGCTGTTCTCCGAGAGTGCGACCAAGGAAGCCAGCACGTAGCGGGAGTGGTCGTCTTCGACTTGCAGGACGCACCGAGTCTGCCCGTTGTCGAGCTCGAACTCGAACCCGTCCAGCTGCCAGCAGCCGTTCGGGTCGGGGTAGACGAACCGCTTGTACGACGCCCTGGGCCTCTTCGACGGCTCGGGGACAACCATGCCATTACGGGTGAAGACCCTGGCCAACGTCGCACGGGAAGGAGGAGCCAGGCCGTCGCGGCGCATCCTGTCGGCTACCGACAGCGGGCCAGCGTACAAGCCGTTGCGGTCAAGGTCGGCTCTGGTCGCCAACGCCCGCTCTTCGACGGCCTTGTCGACCTGGAGGGCTTGGTGTTTCGGCGCGGTCGACCGTGCCGTGATCGCAGCCTCCGCGCCTTGGTCGCGGGCGCGTGCCCGGATTTCGTAGAACACTGACCGCGAGATCTTGTGGTCCCGGCAAAACCGGGAGACCTCGCCCCGTTTGGGCTGGTCAGGAAAACCGATGATCAACTGGCGAGTCTTTTTGGGGATTCGTGGAGCCATGCCCACCAGCATCCACCCCCACCAGGTCGGCGTTCCCCGGCCTTCCATTGTCCATCGGGCCCCGCCCGCGTCAAGGGCGCTTCGCGTGGCTACGCCACGGCCCTGCGGGCCGCCCTTGACTCGCGCGGACCCCTACATGGTCCGACGCCGATCGGGGAACAAACACAAGACCGGTCCGCAACAAGCCACCGTCAAGAACCGCCCACCACACCCAACGAAGTGTCCGGGAAGCTGAGACACAACTGTCAACTATGTGCCGAGACACAACTGTCCGGAAAGTGCCGAGACTTCACACCCCCCCACCCCCCGGCACCCCCCACCCCACACCCACCCAACCTGTCTTGTCAACGCTGCTCCGCGCGGGGAACCGCTGTCTACTGGGCCTCGTTTCTCGGTCGGGGGTTGGGAAACGGTGGCGGGGCGGGCAAGGCCCTACAGAGCGGGACCGACAGCGGAAACAGCATGGTGAGGCGGGAGGATCTGCTCCCCGATCGGGTGAGGGACGTCATCGTGCACAGACTCGGGGCGCGTCAGGGACACGAGGGCTTCCACACCCGAATCCCACCCGGAAACGACCCGCCACCTGCACTGACACCCCAAACCCAACCCACACACCATCCCGAAGAGAGGCCCTGAGCCGTGCCGACCCAACGTGGGCTGAGACTTCTCGCGAGTTCGTAGCAGCCTCCTTCTCTTGCGGGAGGCCTTCTTTGGTGTCGGCCTTCTGGAGGAATGTGGGGTGGACTTCCACCAGGGGTAGACGATTCCGTCCTCCAGGGGTAGACTGCTGAGGTGGCGATCAACGTGAAGAACGAGCGGACGGTGTCCGCGGTGCGGCTCCTTGCCCATCGGCGCGGGGTCAGCTACACGGCTGCCATCCACGACGCGGTTGAGGCCGCGCTGGCGA
>WQYN01000254.1 GCA_009781225.1 Micrococcales bacterium
CACACCCCGCCCCACCAACTCCTCCCGCGCCCCCGCCACCGCATTACCCATCCCCCCACCATATTCCCCCGCCACCCTCGCGCCGAGTATGTCGAAACCTGACCTCCAAAGAGCCTGACACCGTTCTCACAGGTCAGCTTTCGACATACTCGGCGCGAGGGTGGGTTGGGGGAGGGAGGGGGCGGGGGGCGCCCCACCTCCACCCGCTACGCTAACCGAATGACCACTCCACGCACGCTCACGCCCGTTGACGCCATCGCCGACGCCCACCTTGCCGAATCCGCGCGCCTTTCCCCCATGGAAGCGACCACCACCGGGATTGTCGGCCACGACGACGCCCTCGACGACCTCTCCCCCGACGGTCACGCCGAGCGTGCCGACCTCTACCGCGGCACCCTCCGGTCGCTCGCCAACGCCACTCCCGCGGACGACACCGATGTTGTCACGATCGCGGCCATGCGTGAACGCCTTCACCTCGACATTGAGCGCTACGAAGCTGGCGAGCCCCTCGCCGACCTCAACAACGTCGCCTCCCCCCTCCAGTCCGTCCGCGACGTGTTCGACCTCATGCCCACAGCCACGCTCGACCACTGGCACACGATCGCCCAGCGCCTCGCCGCCATCCCCCAGGCCCTCGCCGGCTACCGCGCTTCCCTGGCCTACTCCGCCGCCAAGGGCCTGGCCCCCGCCCGCCGGCAAGTGGAGATTGGGGTCGGCCAAGCCCGTGACCTGGCCAAATCCGGCTCCTTCTTCGACACCTTCGCCGCATCGCCCACCACCCCCGCGCCCACCACTCCCACCCCCGCGCACGATGACGTCCCACCCCTAACGCTCCCGTCCTCACTCCAGCACGACCTCACCCAAGCTGCCACCCGCGCCCGCGAGGCCTATGCAGAAACCGCAGACTTCCTCGCCCGCGAACTCGCCCCCCACGCCCCGGAAGCCGACGCAGTGGGCCGTGACCGCTACGCCCTGGCCTCCCGCTTCCACATCGGTGCTGAGGTGGACCTCGAAGAGACCTACCAATGGGGCCTGGAGCAGCTCAACCAAATCAACCAAGAAATGCGCGAGGTGGCTGCCGCCATCGTGCGTCCGGGCGCGAGTCTGGATGAAGCGCAGGCGAGCCTTGATCGCGACCCAGCCCGGAGACTGCGCGGACCGAAAGCGCTGGAGGAGTGGATGACCGAGGTCTCGCAGGAGGCGATGGAAGCGCTGGCGGACGTCCACTTCAACATCCCCGAGCCGGCGCGGCGCCTCGAATGCCTGGTCGCCCCGACCCACACCGGCGTCATCTACTACACGGGCCCGTCGGAGGATTTCAGCAGGCCAGGCCGCATGTGGTGGTCGATTCCCGAGGGCGTGACCGAGCTGACCACGTGGAAGGAGCGCACGACCGTCTACCACGAGGGCGTTCCCGGACACCACCTCCAGGTCGCGACGACCACCTACCGCGCGGCCGAGCTGAACCGTTGGCGGCGGCTGGGCTGCTGGGTCTCGGGCACGGGCGAGGGCTGGGCGCTGTACGCCGAGCGCCTCATGGACGAGCTCGGGTTCCTGGCCGACCCCGGTGATCGCTTCGGCATGCTCGACTCGCAAAGGCTGCGCGCGGCCCGCGTCGTCTTCGATATTGGCCTTCACCTGGGACTTTCCTGCCCTGGCGAGTGGGGAGGCGGGCGCTGGGACGCGGCCAAAGGCTGGGACTTCCTGCGCGCCAACTACTCGGCCGACGACGGCTTCATCCGCTTTGAGCTGGAGCGATACCTCGGCTGGCCCGGGCAGGCCCCCTCCTACAAGGTGGGCCAGCGCCTGTGGGAGGCCGCCCGCGACGCCGCCCGCGCCCGCGCCGGCAGCGCTTTCAGCCTCAAGGACTTCCACGACCGCGCCCTCGCCCTGGGCTCAGTCGGCCTAGACGTCCTCGCCGCAGCGCTCGGGTGACGGCGCGCTACTCGGGGTGGCGTGTCGGGCTTTCGGTGTCCTCGCCGCGGCGCTCGGGTGATGGCGCGCGTGCCCCTCAAGGTGCGATGCTGGGACCTAGACAATAAGGAGCGCACGATGACGGACCACACCAAGCCGCGATACGCCTACCTCGGGCCGGCGGGAACCTTCACCGAGGCCGCCCTCCGGCAGGTCATCTCCCCTGACGAGGGGGTTTACCTTCCGCAGATCGACGTGGTCTCAGCAATCGAGGCGGTGCGGTCGGGCGATGCGGACTTCGCGGTCGTGGCCATCGAGAATTCGGTGGAGGGCGGGGTCACGGCGGTGCTCGACACTCTGGCGCTGGGGTCGCCCCTGGTGATCCGGCAAGAGATGCTCGTCCCAGTCTCCTTTGCCCTGGCGAGCCTCCCGGGAATGACGATGGCGGAGGTTGACTTCATCGCAGCCCATCCCCACGCCTGGGCTCAGTGCCGGCGGTGGGTGAAGGCGAACCTTCCGAGCGCACGGCATGTTCCGTCATCGTCCAACACCGCGCCAGCGGCGGCGATGGCGGAGGCGTGGGGTGGGGG